>NZ_JBANLK010000006.1:71858-204655 GCF_054968425.1 Paraburkholderia sp. AV2 | reverse complement strand
GCGCTGGCCGCCTGATCATGCCGTCCCGCCCGTACACCACTATTGACGATTGCTCGTCATTGAATGTGTAACGACCTAACCACCACCGAAAAAACAGCATGAGCGCCTACATCAAGCGGCTAACTAGCCTCGTGGCAGACTGCGAGCCGGTCAAATCGTCGCTGCGGCAGCAGTTCGCAGAGTGGTTTGCCGCCTTGCCGGAAATTACACGGAATCGTCCGTTTTCGATGGTTGAATTCGAGGCCGCGCTCAACACTCAGGGGAAATACATTAGCCCCGTGCTGTTGGAGCTTGGCTGGCAGCGCAAGCGCCGATGGAGTTCACGGGGACAGTATCACCGCTTCTGGGTACCCCCGCGTACTGCCCCAGAATCTTCTGTGCTCCTCCATCCGTAAGCATTCGGACAGGTGGCGCATCGTAGTATGCGGATCGATTCCGTTTGCCGGGGATCGTACCTATCTCAGCCAGCAACGTTTCCCGGCTCGATCTCGAAACTCGTGGAGCATTTCGCACACGTTACCTCCAAGCGAACGCCGCTCGGGATTCTCAGACGCTGTTGGCAGGACGGGCAATTGACTATGATTTTGGTCGTCTCGGTCGGTGCTGCCTGAGTGTTTGTCTCTGCCGTATTGGCAGGGCCGCTCTCAATGTCTGGCGTTGACAGGTCGGCGACTCCGGATCGTAAGGCAATCTCCTGACTTAGATTCTCGATGATCCAATCCCGCCGAATCAAGCCCCGTGCTTGTTGATTTTTTGCTTGTTGCAGCAAAAAATTTAAGGAGGCTTTCACTTCTGGGGCGTTAGGGACCGCAGAAAAGCTCTTGATGTAGTCGGTTATGTAGTAAACGGCCAACTCGTCTGCGCTTAGTTCCCCTTCCCATTGGAGTCCGATGAGCCGGACCTTCTCACTATTTTCGTGATCGAGGGCGAGCCCATACGTCTTGGCCAAGATCATGACCGCTTTGCCGCTCGTCAGCCCGGTCCCGAATGCGCGAAACCCGCGTTGCATTTTTGTAAGCATGATCAGTCGCCTCCGTGCAGTCGATTTCCAGCTCAGGGGAAGTCGAGCAATTACTGCGTTGATATGCGGGTGCCGGGAATTGCTTCGTCATAGATTCGACACAGTCCAGCGGCGGGTGGATCTTCAATCCTATTTTGGGATTATCCCGATACGGGTTTAATTAATCAAGGCTCCCCAGTCCACATGGTCAGCCTTGGTGAAGTCCACCCACACACCACAATATCGGCTCATGCTCGATCGCCTGATTGCTGCTCGAAAGGAGCGCGGTATCAGCCAAGCGGAGTTAGCTGCACGCCTTGGCCGTCCTCAGTCGTTCATCGCCAAGATTGAGGGCGGTGAGCGTCGTATCGACGTTATAGAGTTTTTGGAGCTTGCTCGTCTGCTGGGTGTTCGTCCCGGAAGCATTTTGGAAGAGTTGGGCTAGAGGACAGTCGGCAAGCTAGGGATGTATGCCTGATACTTGTATTTGCAACAATTTCGGATTCCCCGCAAATTTTCTATGGGCGCACCTGCAAATTACCCCCTGTGCCCCTTATGTATTCCCCCCCCGGGGGGGATGGGGGCCGGGCAAAGAATTCTTTCCCGCCAAAGGTGGCTGAGAGCCACAGCGGAAGTTCGTGCTGTTGGACTCATTGTTCGCCGGGGATCGAGCACGATGGGAGGGGAATTGGGAGGGGATTTCGAAGTGCGTATGTTACCGATGCAGGGCCGACAACACTTCGCTGGCTATTTGCACAGAATGATCGAATGTGAGCCCGCTCCGGGCCCGAACGCGAAGTTTGGGCCCGGGTGCATCGATACCCCCGTCGCGCGCCGCCGGCTTTCCGAATGAACCTTGTTTTCCGCTTCCTGCTTGTGTGCGCCTTCGCGCTGCTGGGCATGCGCACAGCTACGGCGTGCGGGCACGAAGCGCCGGTGTCGGATGGCGAGCGCGTCGTCGCCGGTGCCCACGCGCTCGTCAAGGCCGCGTGCCATGAAGCGCATGGCGCCTGCGACGCGGATTGCTGTGTCGTCAGTTGTGCCATGCATTGCGTTTTGCCGACCACCGGTTTGTGCTTCGACACCGAACCAGGCGCCGGCGCGCAAGTTGTCTCGTTGTCCGAACCTTTGCGTGCCGGCATCACGCACGCGCCGCCGCTGCCTCCTCCGATCGTCTGATAGGTGATTCCCGTGCTCTTCACGAGCGCGGCTCAACGCCGGTTTCGCGCCTGCCACGTTCAGGCGCGACCCACGATCACGCGCGCGGCACGCGCTTCAGCTCGCGCCGCGCAAGACGCTTGAAGGAGGATTTCAACGATGCGAAGACGCGCATTCCTGTCCGGCGCCCTGGGCGCCGCGATTGCTTCCCTGTACGCACGCACCCCCTACGCGCAGGACGATAGTCATGCGATACCCATGCAACCTGACGCATCCGGCATGGCCGGCATGCAGGGCATGCAGGGCATGCCGCACGGCGCGATGCCGGCGCACACGCCGCTTGCCGCCGCCGATGCGTTGCAGGCCGGTGCGCCGCTCCCCGCGTTGCGCAGGCTTGCCAACGAAAGCCGCGAGCCGGGGCATTTCCGCTCGACCCTCGTCGCGCATCCTTTTGCGCGGCCCCTGCTGCCGGGACAGCCCGATACGCTGTTCTGGCAATACGATGCCGGAGCCGGCGCTGCCGATTCCGGCGGGCCGGTAGTCGGTCCGCTCATCGACGTGCACGAAGGCGACACGGTCGAAATCCGCTTCGTGAACAATCTGTCGCAGCCTTCTACCATCCATTGGCACGGCCTGCCCGTACCGCCGGACCAGGACGGCAACCCGTCCGATCCGGTCGCGCCGGGCGCCGAACGGACCTATCGATTTACGCTGCCGGCGGGCAGTGCCGGCACGTACTGGTATCACCCGCATCCCCACATGATGACGGCGGAGCAGGTGTTCCGCGGGCTGGCGGGTCCGATTGTCGTGCGTGCCGCCGACGATCCGCTCGCCTCGTGGCCCGAGCGCCACCTCTTCGTGTCCGACCTGAAGCTCGCCGCCGACGGCACGATTGCGCCGAACAGCATGATGGACTGGATGAACGGACGCGAAGGGCAGTTCGCGCTCGTCAATGGCGCACGGCGTCCGCGGATCGACGTGATGCAGGACGAACGCTGGCGTGTCTGGAACGGCTGCAGCGCGCGCTATCTGTTGCTGGCGTTCGACGACGGGCGTCCGTTCGCGCAGGTCGGCACCGACGGCGGCCTGCTCGGCGCGCCCAGGGAAGGGGTGACCTCGCTGCTGCTTGCGCCGGGCGAACGCGCGGAACTGATCGTGCGTGCCGGTGCGCGGGCTTCGGGCGCCCGGCTGGTGGCCGCGCAATACGACCGCCGCAAGATGGCGATGATGGGCGGCAGTCTGCCGCCCGATGCGGCGCTCGTGCTGGCCGACGTGCGCTTTGTGCCGGGCGTCGCTACGCCGGGAGCCGCTGCCGCATCGCCCGAACTGCCCGCGCGGCTTCGGTCGATCGCGCCGCTCGGGCCGGCTCGGACGCGCAAATCGGTCGTGTTCAGCGAAGCCATGGATATGGCAGCAATGCACCAGCCGGGTGCATCCGCACGTCCGATGCCCCGCGGCATGCATTTTCTGGTGAATGGGGCGACGTATGACCCGGACCGCGTGACGCTAACGAGCCGCCGCGGCGAAGTCGAGGAATGGTCTATCGAGAATCGCGCGGACATGGATCATCCGTTCCACCTGCACGGAACGCAGTTTCAGATCGTGGCGCGGGAGCGGGCGGGGACGCGCGCCGAGGAGCCCTTGCTGGCGTGGCGCGATACCGTGAACGTCGAGCCGGGCGAAACGGTATGGATCGCTACGGTTCAGCGCGATGCGGGCGACCGCATGTTCCACTGCCACATCCTCGAGCACGAGGACCTCGGCATGATGGGGACGCTGCGCGTAACCTGATTTCTTGCAGGATCGCAGCAGGACCACAAAGAAATGTCACAAAAAGGAAACCCGGCCGGAGCCGGGTTTCCAAGGTACGGGTACCGAACAGATCAGGCTGCTGCCTGAATGTTCGATGCCTGTTTGCCCTTCGGGCCTTGCACGACCTCGAAGCTCACCTTCTGACCTTCTTTGAGGGTCTTGAAGCCATTCATCTGGATGGCCGAGAAGTGAGCGAACAGATCCTCGCCGCCTTCATCCGGCGTGATGAATCCGAAACCCTTCGCGTCGTTGAACCACTTGACCGTACCGGTTGCCATACCTACTTCCCCTGTAACTCATGTCACTACCACGAGCAGTTCGAAAAGCTTAACGATCGTTTGTTGCGATCGCCCCCTCCTCACAAGCTCACCAACGGCATTTTTTCGAGTTTGAGACGGTTGAAAAAAGTGCCAGCTTGATTGTTGGGGCTCTTTATTCTGTTGTCAAGAGCAATTTGAGATGCACTGCGACGCGTTGTAAAGAGCGCATTTCCAGGGTTTTTCCCGCTTTTCTTGCGCGTTGGACAGAGGCGAGCGATGCGTCTTGAAAAGTCGCATAATCGACGCACATGAGATGCGTTGCAGTGCGGAAATTTTGTGTTTGCGTGCGGACGCCGACAGTGGGCGCCAACGGCGCGGCGCAGGTTGTGCGATACTGATTTCGAGGTTGGCGCGAAAGCTGCTGGACGAGCCGCAACAGGCAAAGAACGCAGCAATCGATTCAGTATCGAGGTTAAAAAAAGGGGCCGGCCCGCAGCCGGTCGTGGCCAGATGGGAGCTTCGCATGCGCAGGTATTGCGGCAGTGGATTCACCGGCTGGCCGGTCGGGTTTCGGCAGGATTGCGGGCCTGTCCGAGTTGTTTAGAATGGGTGTATGGCGATTATCCCGGACAAGCAGGACTCAACCATACTGGAGCGGCAGGAACAGCAGGTCAAACCGCCCTCCATGTACAAGGTCGTGCTGATGAATGACGACTACACGCCGATGGAATTCGTCGTGATGGTCGTGCAGGAATACTTCAACAAGGACCGCGAGACCGCAACACAGATCATGTTGAAGGTTCACCGCGAAGGCAGGGGCATTTGTGGGGTCTATACGCGAGATATCGCGTCGACCAAAGTTGAGCAAGTCGTTACCCACGCACGGCAAGCGGGGCACCCGCTGCAGTGTGTGATGGAGGAAGCATGATTGCCCAGGAACTGGAAGTCAGCCTGCACATGGCGTTCATGGAAGCACGTCAGGCGCGGCATGAGTTCATTACGGTGGAGCATTTGCTGCTGGCGCTGTTGGATAACCCAACAGCGGCGGAAGTGCTGCGTGCGTGTGCCGCCAATATCGAAGACTTGCGGCAGAACCTGCGCAACTTCATTCACGACAACACGCCCACGGTTCCCGGCACGGACGACGTCGACACGCAACCCACGCTTGGTTTCCAGCGTGTGATCCAGCGCGCGATCATGCACGTCCAGTCCACTTCGAACGGCAAGAAGGAAGTCACGGGCGCGAACGTGCTCGTCGCGATCTTCGGCGAAAAGGATTCGCACGCGGTGTACTACCTGCAGCAGCAAGGTGTCACGCGTCTGGACGTGGTGAATTTCATTTCGCACGGCATAGCGAAGACGAGCAGCGGCGAAGCCGCCAAGGCGAGCGACGCCAACGCGGAAGCCGAAGACGCCGCTGGCCAGAAGGAAACGCCGCTCGCCCAGTTCACGCAGAACCTGAACCAGATGGCGAAGGACGGCCGCATCGATCCGCTGATCGGGCGCGAGCTGGAAGTCGAGCGCGTGGTGCAGGTGCTGTGCCGCCGCCGCAAGAACAATCCGCTGCTCGTGGGCGAGGCCGGTGTCGGCAAGACCGCAATCGCGGAAGGTCTCGCCTGGCGCATTACGCGCGGCGAAGTGCCGGACATCCTCGCCGACGCGCAGGTGTACTCGCTCGACATGGGCGCGCTGCTCGCGGGCACCAAGTATCGCGGCGACTTCGAGCAGCGTCTGAAGACGGTGCTGAAGGAACTCAAGGAGCGTCCGCACGCGATTCTCTTCATCGACGAAATTCACACGCTGATCGGCGCGGGCGCCGCTTCGGGCGGCACGCTCGACGCGTCGAATCTTTTGAAGCCGGCGCTTTCGTCGGGCACGCTCAAGTGCATCGGCGCGACGACGTTCACCGAATACCGCGGCATCTTCGAAAAGGACGCGGCGCTTTCGCGGCGCTTCCAGAAGGTGGATGTGGTCGAGCCGACCGTCGAACAGACCGTCGCGATCCTGCGCGGGCTGAAGTCGCGTTTCGAGGAGCACCACGGCGTGAAGTATTCGTCGGGCGCCTTGAACGCAGCCGCTGAACTGTCGGCGCGCTTCATCACCGACCGTCATCTGCCCGACAAGGCGATCGACGTGATCGACGAAGCGGGCGCGGCGCAGCGCATCCTGCCGAAGTCGAAACAGAAGAAGACCATCGGCAAGAGCGAGATCGAAGAGATCATCTCGAAGATCGCGCGCGTGCCGGCGCAGAGCGTGTCGCAGGACGACCGCAGCAAGCTGCAGACGCTCGACCGCGATCTGAAGTCGGTGGTGTTCGGCCAGGATCCGGCCATCGATGCGCTTTCGGCTTCGATCAAGATGGCGCGCGCGGGCCTCGGCAAGACCGACAAGCCTATTGGCTCGTTCCTGTTCTCGGGTCCGACCGGCGTCGGCAAGACCGAAGTGGCGCGGCAGCTCGCGTTCACGCTCGGTATCGAGCTGATCCGCTTCGACATGTCCGAATACATGGAGCGCCATGCGGTGAGCCGCCTGATTGGCGCGCCTCCGGGCTACGTCGGGTTCGATCAAGGCGGTCTCCTTACCGAAGCCGTCACGAAGAAGCCGCACTGCGTGCTGTTGCTCGACGAAATCGAGAAGGCGCACCCCGACATCTTCAACGTGCTGCTGCAGGTGATGGACCACGGCACGCTGACCGACAACAACGGCCGCAAGGCGGACTTCCGCAACGTCATCATCATCATGACGACGAACGCGGGCGCCGAGTCGATGAACAAGGCAACGATCGGCTTCACGACCCGGCGCGAGCAGGGCGACGAGATGGCCGACATCAAGCGCCTGTTCACGCCCGAGTTCCGCAACCGGCTCGATCAGACGATCAGCTTCCGTTCGCTCGATGAGGAAATCATCATGCGCGTGGTCGACAAGTTCCTCATGCAGCTCGAAGATCAACTGCACGAGAAGAAGGTCGATGCGCTCTTCACCGACGCGCTGCGCAAGCATCTCGCGAAGCACGGCTTCGATCCGCTGATGGGCGCGCGCCCGATGCAGCGCCTGATTCAGGATACGATCCGCCGCGCGCTGGCCGACGAACTGCTGTTCGGCAAGCTCATGAACGGCGGCCGCGTGACCGTGGACGTGGATGCGGAGGACAAGGTTCAGCTCACGTTCGACGAGCAGCCGCCTGCCCCGCGCAATCCGAACCCGGAAGCGGTCGAAGTAGAATAAGCGGTTCGTTTCGGCTTCACTCGAAGAGAAACGGCGCGGACGTTATGGTCCACGCCGTTTTGTTTTTTGCGCACGCCGCTCGCGGAGATGACGGTCGCTCATCTCACCTCCGGCTCGTTCGGTGCCTACGCCGAGCACTATATCGGGCCGCTGGCGGGCTTCGTCGTGCGCTATGCGTACTGGTCGGTACGGCCTTCACGCGCGAATTCCGCATGACGCTTGCCTATGGCCTTGCGTTTCTCGCGGTGCTCGTGATCGTCTATGCGCTGTGGTATCGGCATCGCGCGGTGCCCGCGGGCGCAACGCGGCCGGACGCCTCGGCTTGATCCTGGCGCAACGCCCAGGAAGCAAAAAAGCGCGCCATGGCGCGCTTTTTCGTTGGAGCCTGAAGCCGCAGCTTAGTGCTTGCCCGTGCTGCCAAAGCCACCGGTGCCGCGCTCGCTCGCATCGAAATCGTCGACGATATTGAAGTGCGCCTGCACGACCGGCACGATCACGAGCTGCGCGAGGCGTTCGAGCGGATTGAGCGTAAACGTGGTGTGGCCGCGGTTCCAGGTCGAGATCATCAGTTCGCCCTGGTAATCCGAGTCGATCAGGCCGACGAGGTTGCCCAGCACGATGCCGTGCTTGTGGCCGAGGCCCGAGCGCGGCAGGATTAGTGCAGCAAAACCCGGATCGGCGACGTGGATGGCGAGGCCCGTCGGCACGAGCTTCGTTTCGCCCGGTTCGAGCGTAAGCGGCGCTTCGATGCAGGCGCGCAGGTCGAGCCCTGCGCTGCCCGTCGTTGCGTATTGGGGTAGCTGGTCGCGCATGCGCTCGTTCAGGATCTTGATGTCGATTTTCATGGGCTAGAGAGTGTCCGGCCGGGTCGGCCTTGCAGGTCAGAGGTCAGGGTTGTCGGGAAAGCTGAAACGCTTGCGCCAGCAATTCATAGGAGCGCAGCCGTGCCGCGTAGCTGCCGGCAACGGTCAGCACGATCAGTTCGTCGGCCGCGAAGCGCTCCTGCACGCCGATCAGGCGCTCCGTGACGCTTTCGGGCGTGCCGATGATGCTGCGCGGCTTCTCGCGGTCGATCACGAGTTGCTCGCGTTCGCCGTATTCCTGCGCGAGCCCTTGCTCGACGCTCGGAATCGGCGCGTTCAGTCCGAGCGCCATCTGCACGCGACGCAGGTCGACCGCCTTTTCGAGGTCGGCGGCTTCCTGTTCGGTGTCGGCGCAGATCACAAAGACCGCGCAGGCCAGATAGGGTTTCGCCTCGTGCCCCGGCTGGAAGCGCTCGCGGTAGGCGCTCGCCACCAGATGCCCGAAGTGCGCGTTGATGAAGTGCGCGAACGAGAAGCGCAAGCCCAGCTGCGCGGCCAGCATGCCGCCGAAGTCGCTCGAACCGAGCACCCAGAGCTGCGGCCGTGTCTCCACGCGTGGTTGCAGGATCACGCCGCTCGCGACGTCGTCCTTCGGCAGCGTGCCGTCCATCAGCCCGACGAGGGTCTGTACTTGCTGCGGGAAGTGCTCGCCGCGGTCGTACTCGCCGGCGGCGACGGCCTGCGCCGTGCGCATGTCGCCGCCCGGCGCTCGCCCGACGCCCAGATCGATGCGGTTCGGAAACAGCGCTTCGAGCATCATGAACTGCTCGGCCACCTTGAACGGGCTGTAGTAGGGCAGCATGATGCCGCCCGAGCCGATGCGGATGCGCTTCGTCACGCTGCCAAGGCGCGCGAGCATCACTTCGGGACAGGGATTGCAGACGCCGAGCAGGCCGTGATGCTCGGCGCACCAGTAGCGCGTGTAGCCGAGGTCGTCGGCGAGCTGCGCGAGTTCGACGGTGGCGGCGATCGCGTCGGCCGCCGTGTGCCCGGCGATCACGGGCGACTGGTCGAGTACGGAAAGTAGCGTCATGACAGCTCACCTTGCTCCGTTTGCGACGCGCGCCGCCTTGGCCCTGACCGTTGCCGGAGGCCGATGGCGCGGCGCGCGTGTCACGAGATGATGCTCTGGTCCGGCAAACGCCGCGCGATTTCGGCGACCAGCGTTTGCGCGAGTGCCGGCTTGGCCGCGCGCGGCAGCTTCGTGCTGCCCTTTGCCTCGAAGAGGACGACTTCGTTGTCGTCGAGGCCGAAGGTCAGCGGGCCGAGGTTGCCGATCAAAAGCGGCACTTTCTTGCGCCGGCGCTTTTCCCCGCCGTGCACGTCGAGGTCGTCGCTTTCGGCCGCGAAGCCGACGCAGTAGGGCGGATGTTCGAGCGCCGCAACCGAGGCGAGGATGTCCGGGTTCTCGACGAAACTGAAGGTCGGCATGCGCTGCTCGGCCGTCTTCTTGATCTTGTGCCCGGAGACGTGATCGGCGCGCCAGTCGGCCACGGCCGCTACGCCAATGAAGATGTCGTAGTCGGGCACCGCGCGCATGACCGCGTCGTACATCTGCTGCGCGGTCTGCACGTCCTCGCGATACACGCCCCAAGGCGTTTGAAGCGCGACGGGACCGGCCACCAGATGCACCTCGGCGCCGGCCTGTTGCGCCGCGCGCGCGAGCGCGAAGCCCATTTTTCCGCTCGAACGGTTCGTGATGCCACGCACCGGGTCGATCGGTTCGAAGGTCGGGCCGGCCGTGATCAGCACGCGGCGGTGTACGAGCACCTTGGGCGCGAAGAACGAGACGATCGCTTCGTAGATTGCTTCCGGCTCCAGCATGCGCCCGTCGCCGACTTCACCGCACGCCTGCGCGCCCGAATCGGGGCCGAGCGTCGTCACACCGTCCGCGCGCAACTGCGCGACGTTGCGTTGCGTCGCCGGGTTGCCCCACATCTGCCGGTTCATCGCGGGCACGACGAGGAGCGGGCAGTCGCGCGCGACGCACAGCGTGGAGAGCAGGTCATCGGCGAATCCGTTGGCGAGCTTCGCGAGGAAGTCGGTGGAGGCGGGCGCGATCACGATCGCGTCCGCGTCGCGCGAGAGGTCGATGTGCGCCATGTTGTTCGGCACGCGCCCGTCCCACTGGCTCGTGTAGACGGGGCGGCCCGAGAGCGCCTGCATCGTGACGGGGGTGATGAACTGCGTCGCCGCTTCGGTCATCACGACCTGCACGGTCGCGCCGGCCTTGGTCAGAAGACGCGTGAGCTCGGCGATCTTGTAGCAGGCGATGCCGCCCGTCATGCCGATCACGAGGTGCCTGCCGGCCAGTTCTCCGGGGTTCGCTGCGGACGTGTTCATCAGGTCAGGTCTCCTGTCCCATGCAGAGCAGTCGGGCGGCGGCTCGCGCCGCCACTGTCAAACGTTCAGCGCGCACCGCGCACGCGGCGCAGTTCGTCGAACACCAGCAGCGCGGCGCCCACGCAGATCGCGCTGTCCGCGACGTTGAACGCCGGCCAGTGCCAGCTACCCACGTGGAAGTCGAGGAAGTCGATCACGTGGCCATACATCAGCCGGTCCAGCACGTTGCCGAGCGCGCCGCCCAGTATCAGCGCAAGCGCGGTGCAGAACAGGTGCTGCGTGGCGTGGCGCTTGAGCAGGTAGCAGATCACGAGCGCGGCGACCACGCCGAGCGCCGTGAACCCCCAGCGCTGCCAGCCGCCTGCCGTGGCGAGGAAGCTGAACGCCGCGCCCTTGTTGTAGACGAGCACGAGGTTGAAGAACGACGTGATCGCGCGCCCTTCGCCGTAGCTGAACACCTTGGCCATGGCGATCTTCGTGAGCTGGTCGGCGAGGATCACGATCACCGCGACGCCGAGCCACGGGGCGAGCGTGCCGCCGGTGCCGCCGCTGCTACCGGCTCCGCCGCTACGGGATTGTTTCGGCAGGGTTTTTGCCATTATGCCGCGCTCCGCGTTTCGCCGTTTCCGAACAGGTTCGCAACGCACCGGCCGCACAGGCCCGGATGCTCCGCATTCGCGCCCACGTCCTCACGGTAGTGCCAGCAACGCTCGCACTTGAGGTACTTCGACGTGATGACCTCGACGGCTTCGTCCGCCTCGCTGTCCACCTTGACGACTTCCGCCGCCGAGGTGATCAGCACGAACTTCAGGTCGTCGCCGAGCGAGGCGAGGGCGTCGTAACGCGCGCCGCTCGCGAGGATGCGCACTTCGGCCTGCAAGGACGAGCCGATCTGGTTCGCCACGCGGGCCTCTTCCAGCGCCTTCGTCACGTTGCCGCGCACGTCGCGCAGGAGTGTCCACTTCGCGATCAGTGCTTCGGCCTGCGCGATGTCCGGGAAGGCGTGGAACGTCTCGACAAAAATGGTTTCGCTCTTCGGCTGGAACACCTTCCACGCTTCTTCGGCCGTGAACGAGAGGAACGGCGCGAGGATGCGCAGCAGGCTGTGCGTGATGTGATAGAGCGCGGTCTGCGCGACGCGGCGGGCCGCCGAGTCGGGCGCACTCGTGTAGAGGCGGTCCTTCAGCACGTCGAGATAGAAGCCGCCCAGGTCTTCCGAGCAGAACGTCTGCAGCTTGGCGACGACCGGGTGGAACTCGTAGCGGTCGTAATGCGCGAGCACGTCGTTCTGCAGCGTGTGCGTGAGCGCCACGGCATAGCGGTCGATTTCGAGCCACTGGTCCGCGGGCAGCGCGTGCTTGTCGAACTCGAAGTCGGAGAGGTTCGAGAGCAAAAAGCGCAGCGTGTTGCGGATACGGCGATAGCTTTCCGTCACGCGCTTGAGGATTTCTTCCGAGATCGCGAGTTCGCCCGAGTAGTCGGTCGAGGCGATCCACAGGCGGATGATTTCCGCGCCGAGGCGATTCGCCACTTCATGCGGATCGACGCCGTTGCCGAGCGACTTCGACATCTTGCGGCCTTCGCCGTCCACGGTGAAGCCGTGCGTGAGGAGGGCGTCGTACGGCGGGCGGCCGTCGAGCATCGAAGCCGTGAGCAGCGAGGAGTGGAACCAGCCGCGGTGCTGGTCCGAGCCTTCCAGATAGAGGTCGGCCGGAAATTGCAGCTCGTCCTTGTGCGAGCCGCGCAGCACGTGCCAGTGCGTCGTGCCCGAGTCGAACCACACGTCGAGCGTGTCGCGGTTCTTCTCGTACAGATTCGCGTCGTCGCCGATCAGCTCGCGCGCATCGAGCGTCTGCCATGCCTCGATGCCTTCCTTCTCCACGCGCTTCGCGACTTCCTCCAGCAATTCGAGCGTGCGCGGATGCAGCTCGCCCGTTTCCTTGTGCACGAAGAACGCCATCGGCACGCCCCATTGGCGCTGGCGCGAAAGCGTCCAGTCCGGACGGTTGGCGATCATCGCGTAGAGGCGTTGTTTGCCCCAGGACGGATAGAAGGCCGTCGCTTCGATGCCTTCCAGCGCCGTTTCGCGCAGGGTCTTGCCGCCGTCCGCGGGCTTGACGTCCATGCCCGCGAACCATTGCGAGGTGGCGCGGTAGATGATGGGCGTCTTGTGGCGCCAGCAGTGCATGTAGCTGTGCAGGTACTTTTCGCTGCGCAGGAGCGTGCCGGCGGCGTCGAGCGCTTCGACGATCTTCGGGTTCGCGGCCCAGATCGAGAGCCCGCCGAAGAGCGGCAGCGATTCGATATAGCGGCCATCGCCCATCACCGGGCTGATGATGTCCGAGTCGGCCATGCCGTGCGCCTTGCACGAGACGAAGTCTTCCACGCCGTAGGCGGGCGAGGAGTGGACGATACCCGTGCCGGTGTCGGTGGTGACGTAGTCGCCCAGGTAGATCGGCGAGGTGCGCTTGTAGCCCGGATGAGCCGACGCAAGCGGATGATGAAAGCGCAGGTTCGCGAGCTTTTCGCCGGGCGCCGTGGCGATCACGCGGCCTTCGAGTCCGAAGTCCTTCAGGCAGGCTTCGACGCGTTCCTCGGCGAAGATCAGCAGGCCGCGCGGCGTATCGACGAGCGCGTAGACCACTTCCGGATGGACGTTCAGCGCCTGGTTGGCGGGGATCGTCCACGGCGTGGTGGTCCAGATCACGATGCCGCCTTCCTCGCGCGGCAGCGCGGCGAGGCCGAACGCGGCGGCCGTTTCCGCGGGTTGCGCGAACGTGAACAGCACGTCGATGGTCGGGTCGGTCTTGTCCTTGTACTCGACTTCCGCTTCGGCGAGCGCCGAGCCGCAGTCGAAGCACCAGTTCACCGGCTTCAGGCCGCGGAACACGTAGCCCTTCTCCATGATCTTCGCGAGTGCGCGGATTTCGCCGGCCTCGTTCGCGAAGTTCATGGTCTTGTACGGGTTGTTCCAGTCGCCCAGCACGCCGAGGCGCTTGAAGCCCTTTTTCTGCGTTTCGATCTGGCCGGCGGCGTACTCGCGCGCCTTCTTCATGACTTCCTGGGCCGGCAGCGACTTGCCGAACTGCTTTTCGATCTGGATCTCGATCGGCATGCCGTGGCAGTCCCAGCCCGGCACGTAGACGGCGTCGTAGCCCGCGAGATTGCGCGCCTTGACGATCATGTCCTTCAAGATCTTGTTCACCGCGTGGCCGAGGTGGATGTCGCCGTTCGCATACGGCGGCCCGTCGTGCAGGATGAACTTTTTGCGGCCCTTCGAGGCGGCGCGGATCTTTTCGTAGAGCTTGCCTTCGTCCCATTCCTTGACCCATTGCGGCTCGCGCTTCGGCAGGTCGCCGCGCATCGGGAACGGGGTGTCCAGCAGGTTGACGGGATATTTCGATTCGGACTTCTGCGGCTTGCCGGAGGATGCTTTCTTGTCGCTCATGGTGAAATCACGGTGAATTCTGGGGATGCACGGCGTCGGGGAGAGCGGACTTGCCGCGCAACCGTCGCCTCGTGTGCCGCTCGCGTGGAACGCGAGGCGGCACAGGGGCCGCGGATCACCTAATTCGGTCGGTGGCCGAGGTGGAGAAACCGGTGGAACGGGTGCCGGCCGCGTCGGCGCCGGCGGCGGCGAACCAGGCGCGTGCGTTGACCACGTCGCGCGCGATCGCAGCGGTAAGCGTTTGGAGGTCTTCGAACTTTTCCTCGTCGCGCAGCTTCTTCAGGAACTCGACGCGCACGAGCTTGCCGTAGGCGTCGCCGTGCCAGTCGAGCAAATGCACTTCGAGCAGAACGCGGCCCGAGTCGTCCACGGTCGGGCGCAGGCCGAGGCTCGCCACGGCCGGCAGCGGATGATCGGCAATGCCGTGCACCTGCACGACGAAGATGCCTTTGGCCGCCGGCCGCTTGTGGCCGATCGGCAGGTTCAGCGTCGGGAAACCGAGGTCGCGGCCAAGTTTTTGCCCGTGCACGACGTGGCCGCTGATCGCGTAGCCGCGGCCGAGCGCGGCGCGCGCCGAATCGAGGTCGCCGGCGATCAGCGAAGTGCGCACGCCGGAACTCGAAATGCGCGCGCCCGACGGGTCGGCCACGGTTGCCATCTGCTCGACTTCGAAGCCGTACTGCTCGCCGGCCGCCTTCAGCGAATCGAAGTCGCCCGCGCGCTTCGCGCCGTAGCGGAAGTCGTCGCCGATCATCATCCAGCGCGCGTGCAGCCCGCCGACGATGATGCGCTCGACGAACGTATCGGGCGACTGGCTCGCGAACGTGTGGTTGAAGTGCTCGACGACCACGCGGTCCACGCCGTTATCGCGCAGCGCCTCCAGCTTGTCGCGCAGCATCGCGATGCGCGGCGGCGCGCCTGCCGGGTTGAAGAATTCGCGCGGGTGCGGTTCGAAGGTCATCACGCAGACGGGGAGGCCGCGCGCGTCGGCCGCCGCGCGCACGCGCGCGAGCAACGCCTGATGCCCGCGGTGGACACCGTCGAAGTTGCCGATGGTGAGCGCGCAAGGCGCCCGGCTTTCGGCGTTGGGAAGACCGCGGAAGACTCTCACGATAGCGGATCGGACCGGTTATGGGGCTAGTGTGACCTGATGTGACGCCAGGCATCGCGGCGCGAGGTCCGCGACGAAACAGAAGATTATAAACGCTCGGGCGCGGGATCGCCGCCGCCGGAGGGGCGGCGCTCGACCTCGATGATAAAATCCGCGGATGAAAAATCTCGTTATCCTGATCTCGGGGCGGGGCAGCAACATGGAAGCCATCGTGCGCGCGTGCGTGCACGAAGCCTGGCCGGCGAAGATCGCCGCCGTGATTGCCAACCGTCCCGACGCCGCGGGCCTTGCGTTCGCGGCATCGCACGGCATTGCCACGGCGGTGGTCGACCACCGCCAGTTTTCCGATCGCGCCGCCTTCGATGCGGCGCTGGCCCAGGTCGTCGACGGCTATCGGCCGGATCTCGTCATCCTCGCGGGCTTCATGCGCGTGCTGACGGACGGCTTCGTCGATCATTATGCGGGTCGGATGCTCAATGTTCATCCTTCGCTGCTGCCGAGCTTTCCGGGCCTGAAAACACATCAGCAGGCGCTCGACGCCGGCTGCCGCGTGCATGGCGCCACGGTGCATTTTGTCACCCCGAAGCTCGATCATGGTCCGATCGTCGCGCAGGCGGCGGTGCCGGTGCGCGCGGGCGACGACGCCGCGGCGCTGGCCGCGCGCGTGCTCGGGACCGAGCATGTGATTTATCCGCGCGCGGTGCGCTGGTTCGTCGAAGGGCGCCTTGCGCTCGACGGCGGCAAGGCGACGCTTACACCGCCCGAGCCGCAGTGGCTCTTCCTTGACGACACCCGCAACGATACCAGCGACGACACAAGCGCGAACGCACGAGCCGCCGGGGAGGGCGCATGAGACTGCATGGATTCCTGATCGGACAAACCGAGACGCTGCTGGCCGACGTCCTCAAGTTCACGGGCCCCGCCGACGCGGTAACGAGCCGCTTCTTCCGCGAGCATCCGAAGCTCGGCCACGGCGAGCGCGGCGTGATTGCCGAAGCGGTCTTCGCGGTCCTGCGCCGCCGCATGGAGTTCGCGCATCTGGCCGAGAGCGGCACGGGCGGCCCGACGCGGCGTCTCGCCTTGCTCGGCCTGATGGCGACGGCGGGCCGCTCGGCCGTCCGGCCGTTCGTCTCCGACGCCGAGGCGAGCTGGCTCGAGCACGTCTCGAAGGTCGACCCGGCGAGCCTGCCGCAGCGCGTGCAACTGAACCTGCCGGAGTGGATCGTGCGCGGGCTCGAACCGCGCTTCGAGCCCGCTGAGCTTGCGCAACTGGCCGCGGCGCTGAATTATCCGGCGCCGCTGGACCTTCGCGCGAACCCGATCAAGGCGAGCCGCGACGAACTGCTGCGCGCGCTGGCCGAAGCCGGCATCGAAGCTGGCGAGACGCCGTTTGCACCCTTCGGCGTGCGTGTGGTCGGCAAGCCGGCGCTCGCGAAGCTCGACGCGTTCAAGAACGGCTGGTTCGAAGTGCAGGACGAGGGCAGCCAACTGCTCTGCTCGCTGGTGGCGCCGCGCCGTGGCGAGATGATCGTTGATTTCTGCGCGGGTGCCGGCGGCAAGACGCTCGCGCTCGGCGCGGCGATGCGCTCGTCGGGCCGCCTCTATGCGTTCGACGTGTCCGACCGCCGGCTCGCCAAGCTCAAGCCGCGCCTTGCGCGTAGCGGGCTCTCGAACGTCAATCCGGTGCTGATCGACAGCGAGCACGACGCGAAGATCAAGCGGCTCGTCGGCAAGATCGACCGCGTGCTGGTGGACGCGCCGTGCTCGGGCCTCGGCACGCTGCGCCGCAATCCCGATCTCAAGTGGCGCCAGACGCCGGAGTCGCTGGCCGAGCTCGCACCCAAGCAGTTGTCGATCCTCACCAGTGCAGCGCGTTTGCTCAAGCGCGGCGGCCGGCTCGTCTACGCGACCTGCAGCATCCTCGAAGCCGAGAACGAGGCGGTCGTGAAGCAGTTCCTCGAAGCGCATCCGGAGTTCGAGCTGGTGAGCGCGCGCGACGTGCTGGCGGAGCAGCGCGTGGGTCTCGACACCGGCGACTATCTCTCGCTCTGGCCCCATCGCCACGCCACCGACGGCTTCTTTGCCGCCGTGCTGGAGCGGCGCGGGGAGGCGAGGCCAAAGGCCGGGCAGGCCAAGGCGGCTACCACGCCGGAAGAGTCGGCGGCGCAGCAGGAGGCCGTGGACGCCATCGCGAAGGCGAGCGAGACAGCGGCGGAACCGGACGCGGCGCTCGAATAATTCCGCAGGCGGTCCGTCCCCGGTTTCCGGTTCGTTGCCGGGCGGTCCATAAGTAGCGAGGCAGCAGCGCGAGGCGCGTGAGCCCGGCAAAGGCCCGGCTCACGCGTGTGCCGGTTCGCGCCGATTGCGAGCACATTGAGCGAAGATGGGTTGAAAGGTGCGGCAAAGCGCCTCCGGGGCGCTTTCAGGCATTGACGGGAACCCCCGAAAAGGAAAAAAATCTTCATTTGTTACAAACACTTGGAACGGTTCTAGTAGAATGCCGTCCAACCACTTTGCTGTGCTTTCACTTTCCTGACTCAGGCGGCCTTGTAAGGCCGGAGTCGCTCGTTACACGGGTATAGACCTTGTTGAACTCCCTGTTAGATTTCCTCGCTCACGGGCTGCTGCGCTTCTCGTGGTGGCAGATCCTGTTGTCCGTGGCAGTCGCTACGCACATCACGATCGTCGGCGTCACGGTGTATCTGCACCGCTGCCAGGCGCACCGGGCGCTCGACCTGCACCCCGTCGCGAGCCACTTCTTCCGTTTCTGGCTCTGGATGACCACCGGCATGCTCACCGGCCAGTGGGCCGCGATCCATCGCAAGCACCATGCGAAGTGCGAGACCGAAGAAGATCCGCACAGCCCGCAAACGCGCGGCATCTGGAAGGTGCTGCTCGAAGGCGCGGAACTGTATCGCACGGAAGCGAAGAACGAAGAGACGCTGCGCCGCTTCAGCCACGGCACGCCCAACGACTGGATGGAGCGCAACGTCTACACGCGCTACCCCATTCTCGGCGTGAGCCTCATGATGGTGATCGACGTGGCGCTGTTCGGCGCGGTCGGCCTGACCGTCTGGGCCGTGCAGATGGCGTGGATTCCGTTCTGGGCGGCTGGCGTCGTCAACGGTCTCGGCCACTTCTGGGGCTATCGCAATTTCAATTCGGCGGACGCCAGCACGAACCTGCTCCCTTGGGGCATCCTCATCGGCGGCGAGGAACTGCATAACAACCATCACACCTTCGCGACTTCCGCGAAGCTGTCGAACAAGTGGTACGAGTTCGACATCGGCTGGATGTACATCCGCCTGATGTCGATGGTCGGCCTTGCGAAGGTCAAGAAGGTCGCGCCCACGCCGCGCCTCATCACGGCCAAGCTGGTGCCCGATCAGGAAACGCTGCAGGCCGTGCTGTCGAACCGCTATGAAGTGATGGCGCGCTATGCGAAGGCCGTGAAGCAGGCGTATCGCCAGGAGCTCGCGCACCTCAAGGAAGTGGGCGCCCGCGAGAAATACCTGTTGATGCGCGGCGCGCGCAAGTGGTTCGACAAGGAAGAGGCGAGCCTCGACGAACCGCAGAAGCGCCAACTGCCGCAAATCTTCGCGAACAGCCAGAAGCTGCGCACCTACATCGAATTGCGCAACGAACTCGCGGCGATCTGGGAGCGCTCCAGCGCCTCGCGCGAACAACTGCTGACGCAGTTGCAGGATTGGTGTCACCGTGCCGAACAAAGCGGCATCAAGGCGCTCCAGGAATTCGCCTCGCGTCTTCGCCGCTATGCATGAGACGTAAAAAAATCCATTAGAATTCAGGTACGTCACAAAACCCCGCGTTGGCGGGGTTTTTCTTTTTGGGGCCGCGAAAACCTGCGCCGCTTGCAGGGCTTTTTCCGCAGCCGTCGGCAGGGCAGCAACCTGCTTGTATGGGCCAGGGTAAGTGCATTGCATCAGGACTGGCCGACAGAGGAGATCATGAGTCAGGCGATCATGAAGGTCGAATACGACCGGCCGCAGGGCGCCGTCTGCAGCGTTGGACAGGCGTGGGCACGCGTGCCCGATGCCCCTTCCGCGGCGCAGCGTGTGGCATTGAAGGAGCGCATCCGTGCGCTTCTCAAGCGCGAGAAGGCAGTGCTTGTCGCGCACTACTATGTCGATCCCGAACTGCAGGAGCTGGCGGACGAAACCGGCGGCTGCGTTGCCGATTCGCTCGAGATGGCGCGCTTCGGCCGCGATCATGAGGCTCGGACGCTGGTTGTCGCGGGCGTGCGCTTCATGGGCGAGACCGCGAAGATTCTGAGTCCGGACAAGCGCATCCTGATGCCGGACCTCGATGCGACCTGCTCGCTCGATCTGGGCTGCCCGGTGGACGAATTCTCCGCGTTCTGCGATCAGCATCCGGACCGCACCGTGGTCGTGTACGCGAACACGAGCGCCGCCGTGAAGGCGCGCGCGGACTGGATGGTCACGTCGTCGATCGGGCTCGAGATCGTCGCGCATCTGCATGCGCAGGGCCAGAAGATCATCTGGGCGCCGGATCGGCACCTGGGCGGCTACATCCAGAAGAAGACCGGCGCCGACATGCTGCTGTGGCAGGGCTCCTGCCTCGTGCACGACGAGTTCAAGGGCATCGAGCTCGATCTGCTGCGCGCCGAATATCCCGATGCGAAAGTGCTCGTGCATCCCGAATCGCCCGAAGGCGTCGTCGCGCAGGCCGATGTGGTCGGCTCGACCACGCAGCTCATCGATGCGGCCGTCAAGCTCGATGCCACGCGTTTCATCGTCGCGACCGACCTCGGTATCCTGCACAAGATGCGTCTCGCCGCTCCCGGCAAGACGTTCATCGAAGCGCCCACGGCGGGCAATAGCGCGACCTGCAAGAGCTGCGCACACTGCCCGTGGATGGCCATGAACGGCCTCGAGAATCTGGCCGACGTGCTTGAGCGCGGCCATAACGAGATCTTCGTCGATGCCGCACTGGGCGAGCGTGCCCGGCTGCCGATCGACCGCATGCTGGCCTTCGCGGCCGAACACAAGCGCCGCGTGCAGGCGAGCGGCGATCTCGCGCGCGACGGCGCGCTGTTCGCGAACGTGGGAGCGGCGTAAATGGGGGCGATGGAACTGATGGGTCTCGACGCAGCGTCGCCGGTCCTCGCCGAAGTGCGTGCGCAGTACGGTGCGGCGTTCGACGCGGCGATCGAGCGCAACGTGGCCGATGCGCTCGCGGAAGACGTGGGCGCGGGCGATCAGACGGGCCGGCTGGTCCCCGCCGACGAGATGCGCGACGCCCGCATCATCGTGCGCGAGGAGGCGGTGTTGTGCGGCGTGCTTTGGTTCGTTGGCGTGGTGCGCAGTGTCGATCCGCGTATCGAGGTGCGCTGGCACTACCGCGAAGGGGACCGCATGAGCGCCGATACGACGGTCTGCTCGCTGCGAGGCCCTGCGCGCGTGCTGCTCACAGCCGAACGCAACGCGATGAATTTCCTGCAACTGCTTTCCGGCGTGGCGACGGCAACGCGCCGCTACGTGGACGCGATCGCGCACACGAAGACGCGTATCGTCGATACGCGCAAGACGCTGCCCGGCCTGCGTCTCGCGCAGAAGTACGCGGTGCGCGTGGGCGGCGGGGCGAACCAGCGGCTCGCGCTTTACGACGGCATCCTCATCAAGGAAAACCACATTGCGGCCGCGGGCGGCGTGGGCGCTGCGATGGACGCCGCGCTTGCCCTGAATGCGGGCGTGCCGATCCAGGTCGAAGTGGAAACTCTGGCGCAGCTCGACGAGGCGCTCGCACACGGCGCGAAGTCCATCCTGCTCGACAATTTTTCGTTCGCGGCGATGCGCGACGCCGTGCGTCTCACGGCCGGCCGCGCGGTGCTGGAGGGTTCGGGCGGCGTCAACTTCGAGACGGTGAGCACGATTGCCGAAACGGGCGTCGATCGCATCTCGATCGGCGCGCTGACGAAGGACGTACGCGCGACCGACTACTCGATGCGGATCGTCTGAACACGCATACACAGACCGTGAAAGCAGAAAGGGCCGCTCCTGGCGAGGCGGCCCTTCGTTTTTGTGGTGCCCGCTTCCGCCTGCTTCGTGCGGGCCCTGGATGCTCAGCTCACCGTACGATTGCGCACGCGTTCCGGTGAAAGCACGGTGGGGAGTGCCTTCGGCAGCGCATTCGGCCAGTCGCGGCTGTAGTGCAAGCCGCGGCTCTCGCGCCGCTGGCGTGCGCTTTCCACGATCAGCGACGCCACTTCGACGAGGTTGCGCAACTCGAGCAGATCGCGCGTGACGCGGAAATTCGCGTAGTACTCGAGAATTTCGTCGCGCAGCAGGGCGAGACGATGCTGCGCGCGCGCAAGCCGCTTGTCGGTACGCACGATGCCGACGTAGTTCCACATCAGGCGGCGCAGTTCATCCCAGTTGTGGGCGACCACGACTTCTTCATCGGAGTCCGAAACGCGGCTCTCGTCCCAGTCGGGCAGCGGTGCGTGTGCGGCGGCGGCAAAGCCTTCGGCTTCGATCGCTTCCGCGGCCGAGCGGCCGATCACGAGACATTCGAGCAAAGAATTGCTGGCGAGCCGGTTGGCGCCGTGCAGCCCCGTATAGGACGTTTCCCCGACCGCATAGAGGCCCGCGAGATCAGTGCGGCCCGCGAGGTCGGTGACGACTCCGCCGCAGGTGTAGTGCGCGGCCGGCACGACGGGAATGGGCTCCTTCGTGATGTCGATGCCGAACTCGCGGCAACGCGCAAGGACCGTGGGGAAGTGCTCTTCGAGGAAAGCGGCGGGCTGGTGGCTGATGTCGAGATGCACGCAGTCGATGCCGTGCTTCTTGATCTCGAAGTCGATTGCGCGCGCGACGATGTCGCGTGGCGCCAGTTCGGCGCGTGCGTCGTGCTCCGGCATGAAGCGCGTGCCGTCCGGCAGGCGCAGCACGCCGCCTTCGCCGCGCACGGCCTCGGTAATCAGAAACGACTTGGCGTGCGGATGGAAGAGGCAGGTGGGGTGGAACTGGATGAATTCCATATTCGCGACCCGGCAGCCCGCGCGCCACGCCATGGCGATGCCGTCGCCGGTGGCCGTGTCGGGGTTCGTCGTATAGAGATAGACCTTGCCTGCACCGCCTGTCGCGAGGACCGTGTGAGGCGCCTGGATCGTCACGGTGCGGTCGTTCTTCAGATCGAGCGCGTAGAGGCCGTGACAGCGACGCCCCGGCAGGCCGAGGCGGTCGGACGTGATGACGTCGATGGCCTGATGGTCTTCGAGGATCGTGATGTTCGGATGCTGGCGCGCGCGCTCGAGCAGCGTTTGCACGACCGCGTGGCCCGTGGCGTCGGCGGCGTGGATGATGCGGCGGTGGCTGTGGCCGCCTTCGCGGGTGAGGTGAAAACCCAGCTCCGCAGCCGCATCTTTCGTGAACGGCACGTCCTGCGCGATGAGCCACTCGATCGCCTCGCGGCCATGCTCGACGATGAAGCGCGTGGCGGCCTCGTCGCATAGTCCGCCGCCGGCGACGAGGGTATCGTCCACGTGGTTCTCCACGCTGTCCGCCGAATCGAGCACCGCGGCGATACCGCCTTGCGCGCGGTCGCTGGCGCCTTCGGTCATCTCGCGCTTGGCGATCACCACCACGCGCCGCGTGTCGGCGAGATTCAGCGCGACGCTCAGTCCGGCCAGTCCGCTGCCGACGATCGCTACATCGAAATTCATGGTCCTGCTTCTCCGTCTCTTGTTCTACTGAGGCGCGCACGCGGTGCGCGCCGATGAAGCGGGAAGCATACTCCCTTCGGCAACAGGACGAAAAGCCGCACGACAGGGGAGGTGGGAAAAGGTGTTCCGCGAACGGTGCAAAAAGAAAAACCCCGCTGCAGGAGCGGGGTTTTTCTTGTCTTCGTCAGGCTCGGAACCCGATCAATTACTTGATCTTGGTTTCCTTGTACTCGACGTGCTTGCGAACAACCGGGTCGAACTTCTTGATCGACATTTTTTCCGGCATGTTGCGCTTGTTCTTCGTGGTCGTGTAGAAGTGACCCGTACCTGCGGTCGACTCCAGCTTGATCTTGTCGCGGACGCCCTTGGCCATGATTTACTCCTTACAGTTCGCCGCGTGCGCGCAGGTCTGCGAGCACGGAGTCGATGCCGTTCTTGTCGATCAGGCGCAGGCCTGCGTTCGAGATGCGCAGACGCACCCAACGGTTTTCGCTTTCAACCCAGAAACGGCGGTTTTGCAGATTCGGGAGAAAACGACGCTTGGTCTTGTTGTTCGCGTGGGAAACGTTGTTGCCGCTCATCGGCGCTTTCCCAGTGACTTGGCATACACGTGCCATGAGTACACTCCTACGGAAATTCTGAGTTCGAGAGCCGCTTAAGTTTCCCAGGCGAGAAATGGCCAGAATAGGAGCGCGCTCACGTATGGATGAGAGACAACCTCGAACCCAGGCCATATTTCCCCTGGAACGCCTCGATGGGCTTCGGAACAGGGTTGGAAATAGGCAAACCGCAATTCTAGCAGAAAAAGGCCAGAAAAATCAAACCCAATTTGCGAAAGTTCGTGGCGCAGCCGGCAACTCACTGGTAACTCACCTGCGGCTCAATTCCAGCCATTGCGGGCGAACGAATAAGTGTCGTGCGCGCCCACCACCAGATGGTCGATCAGCTGAACCTCCACGAGCGCGAGCGTTTCGCGCAGCACGCGTGTGAGGCGCCGGTCGCTCGCGCTCGGCTGCACGGCCCCCGAAGGATGATTGTGCGCGACGATCAGGCTCGCGGCGTTGAGCATCAAGGTGCGCCGGACGATCTCCCGAGGATACACCACCATGCGCGAGAGCGAGCCGCGCGAGCTTTCCTCAGGGGGGCGGATCAGCCGGTGGCGCACGTCGAGGTACAGACAGACGAAGACCTCGTAAGAGCGTCCGCCGATCAGGAGGCGCAGATAGTCTTCCACGGCGCCCGGCGTATCGACGAGCGGGCGATCGTCCAGTTGTTCCGCGAGGGCGCGCCGCGCCAGCTCGAGCACGGCCTGCAGCTTGGCCGCCTTCGCGGGGCCGATGCCGCGCAGGCCATCGAGCTCTTCGGGCTGCGCGTCCAGCATCGCGCGCAGGGTGCCGAAACGCTCGATCAGCGACCGTGCGACCTCGAAGACGCCGTGGCCAGGCAAGCCGGACCCGAGCAGCAGGGCCAGCAGCTCGACGTCGGACAGGGCGCCGGGGCCCGCTGCTCGCAGGCGTTCGCGCGGCATGTCGCGCTCGCGCGCGAGCGGCGCCGGCTCCGGTTCGGCGAGAGCCGGCATGGTTGGCTGCACACGCGAGCGAGCGTCGTTCGCTGCGGATTGCGACGGGGTTTCGCCTTGCAATACTTCTGCGCTACGCCAGGCCGGCTTCGCGCAAGCTGCTTCCAGCATCGTGACCTCCGAAAGACGGTGCGGCGCGCCGGGATCCAGGGGCGCCATGCCCGTGGCCTTTCATACGCGCAAGCCCAACCGCTGTGGATATGTGGCTTACAATAGAGGCTTTCCGGCTGCGGGAACGCTGCCGGACCGGCGCCTCGCGGCGCGCACGCGCCTGTTCTTGCCTGAGCGCGCGTCCTGACGAAAATGAGTACTGCATGAGCATCATCGACATCTCCGAGGTAAAAGCCGGTTCCCACGTGACACTTCACTACCGGCTTTCGCTCGCCGATGGCACCGAAATCGTCAATACCTTCGTTGACCGGCCCGCCACGCTGCTGCTGGGCGCCGGGCAACTCGCGCCGCCGCTGGAAGACATTTTGCTGGGCTTGAAGGTGGGCCACCACTCGACCTTTCAGCTAGCGCCCGGCGTCGCATTCGGCCAGCGCAATCCCGATCTCATCCAGCGCGTCTCGCTCGCCACGCTGCGCGAAAACGGCATGATCGGCGAGGACTTCACGCCCGGTGACCTGATCGAGTTCAACGCGCCGGACGGCGGTCGCTATGCCGGCGTGCTCAAGGAGGTGAACGAGACCTCTGCGCTGTTCGATTTCAACCACCCGCTCGCAGGCCAGGCGGTTGCGTTCGAAGTGAAAATCATCGGAATTCTCTAAACCCATCAGCTCCATGGACACGTCCTTGACTGCCGAAAGCGAAATCCTGCTTGCACAGCCGCGCGGCTTTTGCGCAGGCGTCGACCGCGCCATCGAGATCGTCGAGCGCGCGATCCAGTTGCACGGCGCGCCGATCTACGTGCGCCACGAGATCGTTCACAACGCCTATGTGGTCGAGGATCTGCGCAAGAAGGGCGCCATTTTCATCGAGCAACTCAGCGAAGTGCCGTCCGGCAATACGGTGATCTTCAGTGCGCACGGCGTGTCGAAGGCGGTGCGCGCCGACGCCGAGGCGCGCGGCCTGCGCGTCTATGACGCCACGTGTCCGCTCGTCACCAAGGTGCACGTCGAGGTTGCCAAGATGCGCGACGAGGGGCTCGATATCGTGATGATCGGCCACAAGGGGCATCCGGAAGTCGAGGGCACGATGGGGCAGGCAGCCGCGGGCATGTTCCTCGTCGAGGACATTGCCGACGTCGAGATGCTGCGGTTGCGCGACCCCGAGCGGGTCGCGTTCGTCACGCAGACCACGCTTTCCGTCGACGACGCCGCCGAAATCATCACGGCGCTCAAGGCCCGTTTCCCGGCGATCCGCGAGCCGAAAAAGCAGGACATCTGCTACGCCACGCAAAATCGGCAGGACGCGGTGAAGTTCATGGCGCCGCAATGCGACCTCGTGATCGTGGTGGGCAGTCCTAACAGCTCGAATTCGAACCGCCTGCGCGAAGTTGCTGAAAAGCGCGGCGTGCCAGCGTATATGGTGGATGCGCCCGACCAGATCGAACCGGCGTGGCTCGTCGGCAAGCGCCGCATTGGCCTGACGGCCGGTGCGTCGGCGCCCGAGGCGCTCGCGCAGCAGATCATCCTCCGGCTCAACGAGCTCGGCGTACGCAACGTGCGCGCGCTGGAGGGGATCGAGGAGAATATCGCTTTCCCGTTGCCGCGGGGCCTGGGTCAGCCAGCCTGAGGCGCAGTCGCTTCGAGGTTGGGTTCCCCTGAAAGAAAGCGCGCCGCAGGCGCGCTTTTTTGTTGGCCGGCATCGTTGGCCAGTAACCGGCGCCGGGTTGTGTTAAATGGGGTCGCATTAATGTGAAGGGCCCGGAAAACCCGGTTGCATCCAGGTTCTTTCGGACCTGCCCAGTGGGATTTCGCCGCCGGATTCTTCAACGCGTCCCCAATTTACTTGAACGCCGGTCCGCTTGGGCTTCCGCGTGCATCAATCTGGTGCGTCCAGAGCATAACCCTGATTGAAGTGGCTTCTTTTCCAGTGGCCCACCTGGCAAGGCATTCCGGGAGCTTCTCGCAACAGTTGATGCAAGCCGCTGCACATTTGGTGCAACTGATGCACGAAAAAATGGCGCAACCAAGGTGCAACCACGTTTCGCTCCTACTCTCAAAAAGTGGTTGCAATGCAGGAAAACCCTGCCGGCTCAGCATATTGCCCGTCGCATAATTGGAGTTACAATGCGCGCGTCCTGAAGGCTTGACACCCTTCAGGCGAGCAATCCGGAAGGCGCGGGAGACCTTATTAATGCAAGTCAAGTTTGCTGATGCCGCGTCCGAGGCGGCTGCGGTTGCGCCGCGCGATGCGCGGTTCGATGGCAGGGCCAGGACGGGCAGGTGTGCGGCGTCGACGGCGACTGTGCACCATCTAAGGGCTGTTAGGCGTTCCGGACGTGATGGCGAAAGCGGCGAGTCGCGCTTCGGACCGCGTTCCTTTCGGGCGTTAGCCGCGAAACGGACCGGAATGACCGTGATTCCCGTCGTCATATCGATTGCAGAAACTGGCATGCAACTTGCTCGTTCATACACCGGTACCGGAAACGGGCCGAAAGAGGGAGTCATGACGCACGACACATGCATGGGCGGCCATCGTGCCGCTCGCGATTGCGTCGCCGCGATCCTGGCGGGTAGTTGAACCCGACGGCACCGAACCATCCGACGGTGCCGTTTTTGCATCCGCATCCGGTGAGCTGCCGCTGCAACACAGCGGCAATCCGAGCCGGCTGAGGCTAACCGTTACCGGTCTTTTTTCAGTACCCGAAAGTGTCGTTGCGGTTCCGTAAAACATCGCCCACCGGCCGATGACTAGCGCGAATCCGGTCGCACGGGCTAAGGAGCATTAAATGGATATCTTCGTCCAACAGATCCTAAACGGGCTGGTGCTTGGCAGCGTTTATGCCATCATCGCGCTCGGCTACACCATGGTGTACGGGATTCTGGGCATCATCAATTTCGCGCACGGCGACGTACTGATGGTGGGGGCCATGGTCGCGCTCTCCACCATCAACGTGTTGCATAACCACTTCCCGGGCCTCGGGAACATTCCCACGCTGTTCATCGGTCTCATCGTCGCCGCCGTGGTCTGTTCGGTCGTCGGGTACACGATCGAGCGGGTCGCGTACCGGCCGTTGCGGCGCGCGCCGCGTCTCGCACCGCTGATCACCGCAATCGGCGTGTCGATCCTGCTCGAGACGCTCGCCATGATCATCTGGGGCCGCAATCCGCTGGCCTTCCCGCAACTGATCTCCACCGATCCGATCAACGTGATCACGCCTAGCGCGACGGGCGTCGGCGCCGTGATCTCGCCCACCGAGATCGTCATCATCGTCGTCGCGTTCGTCGTGATGGCTGGCCTGCTGCTGCTCGTGCACAAGACGAAGCTCGGCCGCGCCATGCGCGCGATCGCCGAAAACCCGGCCAATGCGAGCCTGATGGGCGTGAACCCGAACTTCGTGATCTCGGCCACCTTCATGATCGGCTCGGCGCTCGCGGCGCTGGCCGGCGTGATGATCGCCTCCGAGTACGGCAACGCGCACTTCTACATGGGCTTCATTCCCGGCATGAAGGCGTTCACCGCGGCCGTGCTGGGCGGTATCGGCAACCTCGGCGGCGCCATGGTCGGCGGCATCGTGCTCGGCCTGATCGAGCAGCTTGGCGCGGGCTACATCGGCAATCTGACCGGCGGGGTGTTCGGCAGTAACTATCAGGACGTGTTCGCGTTCATCGTGCTGATCGTCGTGCTCGTGTTCCGTCCGTCGGGGCTGCTGGGCGAACGTGTTGCGGACCGCGCATAAGAGGGAGTAGCACAACATGACTTCTATTCAACCGATCGAGCCGTCGACGACGCTCATCCCCGAGAAGAACACGACGAAGACTCTCGCAGTGGGCATCGTCACGGCGGTCTTCGTGGCCGCGCTGCCCTTCGTGGTGGGCGCGACGGGCGGCAACTACTGGGTGCGCGTGCTCGACTTCGCGATGCTCTACGTGATGCTCGCGCTGGGCCTGAACGTGGTGGTCGGCTTCGCCGGCCTCCTCGACCTCGGCTACATCGCGTTCTACGCCGTCGGCGCCTACACGGCCGCACTGCTGACCTCGCCGCACCTCACCACGCAGTTCGAGTGGATTGCGAACCTGTTTCCGGGCGGTCTGCATACGCCGTACTGGATCGTGATTCCCGTGGCGATGGCGTTCGCGGCCGGTGCTGGCGTGCTGCTCGGCGCGCCGACGCTGCGCCTGCGCGGCGACTATCTGGCGATCGTGACCCTCGGCTTCGGGGAAATCGTCCGTATCTTCATGAACAACCTCGACCGTCCGGTGAACATCACGAACGGGCCGCAGGGCATCACCGGCGTCGCGCCGCTCGAAGTGGCCGGCTTCAATCTCGCCCAGCCGCATACGATCTTCGGTTTCACGTTCACGTCGGTCTACATGTACTACTACGTGTTCGTGATCTGCGCGCTGCTCGTGATCTGGGTCTGTACGCGCCTGCAGCACTCGCGCATTGGCCGCGCCTGGGCCGCGATCCGCGAAGACGAAATCGCCGCCAAGGCCATGGGCATCAACACGCGTAACGTGAAGCTGCTCGCGTTCGCGATGGGCGCCTCGTTCGGCGGCCTTTCGGGCGCGATGTTCGGCTCCTTCCAGGGCTTCGTCTCGCCGGAATCGTTCACGTTCTGGGAATCGGTCGTCGTGCTCGCCTGCGTGGTGCTCGGCGGCATGGGCCACATTCCGGGCGTGATTCTCGGCGCGGTGCTGCTCGCCATCTTCCCCGAGTTCCTGCGCTCGACGATGGGCCCGCTGCAGGACGCGATCTTCGGCCATGAAATCGTCGATACCGAAGTCATTCGTCAACTGCTCTACGGTCTCGCGATGGTCGTCATCATGCTGTACCGCTCGGAAGGTCTCTGGCCCGCGCCGAAGCACGAAGACAAGATCGCGAAGATTGCGAAGCGTTCCAGCAAGAAGCCGGTGCGCGCCTAAAAGGACAGAGAGACGAATATGAGCAACAAATCCATCCGCCTGTCCGTGAAGGGTGTGAACAAGCGCTTCGGCGGCCTGCAGGCGCTCTCGGACGTGGGCCTCGAGATCGAGCAAGGGACCATCTACGGCCTCATCGGCCCGAACGGCGCCGGCAAGACCACGTTCTTCAACGTGATCACGGGTCTCTATACGCCGGACTCCGGCGAGTTCAGGCTCGACGGCGAGGCCTACACGCCGACGGCCGTCTATCAGGTGGCGAAGGCGGGCATTGCGCGCACTTTCCAGAACATTCGTCTCTTCGGCGGCATGACTGCGCTGGAGAACGTGATGGTGGGCCGCCACGTGCGCACGAAGCACGGGCTGATCGGCGCCGTGTTCCAGACGCCCTCGGAGCGCAAGGAAGAGCGCGAGATCAAGGAGCGCGCGCTCGAACTGCTCGAATACGTGGGCATCGCGCAGTACGCCGACTATACGTCGCGCAACCTCTCGTACGGTCACCAGCGGCGTCTGGAGATCGCGCGCGCGCTCGCGACCGATCCGAAGCTGCTCGCGCTCGACGAGCCGGCGGCCGGCATGAACGCGACCGAGAAGGTCGAACTCACGCGCCTGCTCGACAAGATCCGCGCGGACGGCAAGACGATCCTGCTGATCGAGCACGACGTGAAACTGGTGATGGGCCTGTGCAACCGCATGACAGTGCTCGACTATGGCAAGGTGATCGCCGAAGGTCTGCCGCATGACGTGCAGAAGGACCCGAAGGTGATCGAGGCATATCTGGGCGCAGGGGTGCACTGATGGCAAAGGCAATTCTCAAGATCACGGGCCTGCAGGTCAACTACGGCGGCATTCAGGCCGTGAAGGGTGTCGATCTCGAAGTGCGGGAAGGCGAGCTCGTCACGCTGATCGGCGCGAACGGCGCGGGCAAGACCACGACGATGAAGGCGATCACGGGTCTGAAGCCCTATTCGGCGGGCGACATCGAATACGATGGCCAGTCGATCAAGGGCGTACCGGCGCACGAACTGCTCAAGCGCGGCCTCGCGATGGTGCCGGAAGGCCGCGGCATCTTCGCGCGCATGTCGATCCTCGAAAACATGCAGATGGGCGCGTACCTGCGTAACGACACCGAGGGCATCAAGAAGGACGTCGACCGCATGTTCGGCTTCTTCCCGCGCCTGAAGGAGCGCGCGACGCAGCTCGCAGGCACGCTCTCGGGCGGCGAGCAGCAGATGCTGGCAATGGCGCGGGCGATCCTCAGCAAGCCGAAGCTTTTGCTGCTCGACGAACCGTCGATGGGTCTTTCGCCGATCATGGTCGAGAAGATCTTCGAAGTGGTGCGCACGATTTCGAGCGAGGGCATCACGGTGCTGCTCGTCGAGCAGAATGCGCGTCTCGCGCTGCAGGCCGCGAATCGCGGCTACGTGATGGACTCGGGCCTCGTCACGATGGAAGGCGACGCGAAGCAGATGCTCGACGATCCGAAGGTGCGCGCTGCCTACCTTGGCGAATAAGCGGGCGAATAAGCGCCTCTCGTAGTACGAAGCAAAAAGCTGCATGGGTGGTTCAGACCCATGCAGCTTTTTTTATGGCCTTCGCGTTGGCGATGCGGCGGCCGGGGCTTACTGCGCGTCGGCGGTGATCGCGAGCATGGGCCGTTCCAGCCGCTTGCCAAGGCTCACCACCGCATCGGCGCGGTAGCCTAGCGCCTCGTAGAAAGCCAGTACCTCGGGCTTGTCGCGCAGTACCTGCAGATTGAGCTTCGGGCAGCCGCGCGCGGCGAGCTGGCTTTCAGCGTGGCGCACGAGCCCCGTGCCGATGCCGAGCCGCCGCTCCGCCGGATCGACGGCCACCGAATAGAGCCAGCCGCGATGCCCGTCGTAGCCCGCCATCGCCGTTCCGACCACCGCGCCGTCTTCGTCGCGCGTGGCGACGAAAAACAGTTCGGGCTGCGTACCGAGTTTGTTCTCGATCGACAGACGCGGACTGCGATGCGGGCGAGTCGTGTCCTGATACTCCGGAAACGCCTGCAGCCACAGTGCGATGACCGCTTCGGCGTCGGCTCGTGCGAAAGGGCGGATCGTGACGGACATTGCCTGGTTCCAGCCGATTACAGCGAATCGAGAATCGAACGCAGCATTGCCATCATCTGGTCGATCTCTTCGTTCGTCACGTTGAGCGCGGGCATGAAGCGCAGCAGGTTCGGTCGCGCGGCGTTGAGCAGCAGGCCGTCGGGTTGCATGAGGCGCGCCTTCTCGACGATCTGCGGGCCGATGTCCTTGCCGAGCAGCAGCGCGCGCAACAGGCCTTCGCCACGCTCACCTTCGAAGCCGCGCTCCGCCGAGAGTTCGAGCAGCTTCTCGCGAAGATAGTCGGCGCGCGCACGCACGCCCTCCAGAAAGCCCGGCGCAACCAGTTGCGAAATCACCGAATAGCCCGCGGCCGTCATCAGCGGATTGCCGTTGTAGGTGCCGCCCTGGTCGCCCGCTTCGAACACGCAGATCTCCTGCTTCGCGAGCAAGGCCGCGAGCGGCACGCCGCCGCCAATGCCCTTGCCGAGCGTCATGATGTCCGGCTCGATGCCCGAGAGTTCATAGGCGAACAGCGTGCCGGCGCGGCCGCAGCCGCTCTGCACTTCGTCGACGATCAGCAGGATGCCGTGCTGCTTCGTGAGCGCGCGCAGTTGCTGCATGAATTCGCGCGTGGCGGGAATCACGCCGCCTTCGCCCTGGATCGGTTCGAGCATCACGGCGACGGTCTTCGCGCCGATGAGCTTCTCGACCGAGGCAATGTCGTTGAGGTCGGCCTTCGGGAAGCCCGGCACCTGCGGCGCGTAGATCGTGTCCCAGCCGGCCTTGCCGCTCGCCGACATCGTCGCGAGCGTGCGGCCGTGGAAGCTGTGGTCGAACGTGATGATCTCGTAGGCGCCGTCGCGATGCTTTTTGCCCCACTTGCGCGCGAGCTTGATCGCGCCTTCGTTGGCTTCCGCGCCGCTGTTGGCGAAGAACACCTTGTCGAAGCAGCTATGTTCCGTGAGGAGGTTCGCGAGCTTCGCCATCGGCTCGTTGTAGAAGGCCGGCGACGGATTGATGAGGAGGCGCGACTGCTTGTCGAGCGCCTCGATCATGCCTTCGTTGCAGTGGCCGAGACTGTTGACGGCCCAGCCCTGGATGAAGTCCAGATATCGCTTGCCTGCGTTGTCGTAGAGCCACGACCCCTTGCCATGCGTGAAAACGATTTCGGGCCGGTTGGTGATGTACATCAGCGACTCGGTCGGGTACTCGGAAAAATTCATGGCAACGGGCTCCGCGCTCAAGGGTTGCAACAAGGGTGGCAAGGAAGCCGCGACGGGGCGGCCGGAAAAACAAAAAGCCACGGCTGGCCGTGGCTTTCGTAATTCGAACTGCATGCGCGTGAGTGACGCGCGTCCGCAACGAAGCCAGGCCCTATTCGGGCAAGCGGCGACGTCGGAGAGCGGACAGGATGCGGTTCATGGGCGCAAGAATACGACAAGCGGATCGGCCGTGTAAACCGTCAATTGTGCACGGCGGAAGAAATTTTCGTGACGGCAGTTGGCCAACCCGCCGCCACGAACCGCGTGAGAGGCCGTATCAAACGGGGTTGGCGAGGTCCGCTGCGCTTGTGAACGAGTCCGCGTAGAACTCGTCTTCGGGCAGGCCGTGGTGCTGCGAGAAGTCGCGCTGCGCCGATTCCACCATGACCGGCGCGCCGCACGCGTAGACCTGATAGCCGGACAGGTCAGACAGGTCTTCGATCACCGCGCGGTGCACGAAGCCCGTGCGGCCGGTCCAGTTGTCGCTCGCAGCGGGTTCCGATAGCACCGGCACGAAGCGGAAGTTCGGAATGTCCTTCGCCCATTGTTCGGCGAGATCCAGCAGGTACAGGTCCTTTTTCTGGCGCGCGCCCCAATAGAGCGTCATCGGGCGGTTCAGGTTCTTGTAGGCCGCGTGCTCGACGATGGCCTTGATCGGCGCGAAGCCGGTGCCCGAGGCGAGCAGGACAATCGGCTTCTCCGAGTCCTCGCGCAGGAAGAAGGTGCCGAGCGGTGCCTCGAAACGCAGGATGTCGCGCTCCTTCATCTGCGTGAAGACGTGGTCGGTGAACTTGCCGCCCGGCATGTGGCGGACGTGCAGTTCGAGCGGGCCTTCCTCGTGCGGCGCGGTCGCCATCGAGTAGCTGCGGCGCGTGCCGTCCTTCAGGATGAATTCGAGGTACTGGCCGGCGAGGTATTGCAGGCGCTCATTGGCGGGCAGTTGCAGCTTCAGGACGACCACGTCGTCGGCACGGCGCTCGATCGCGGCGATGCGCGTGGGCAGCTTGCGCACCTGCATGTCGCCCACGCCCGCGACTTCGCGGATGTCGATTTCGAGGTCCGACTGGGCCGTCGCGCAGCACAGGAGCGCCATGCCGCGCGTGCGTTCGTCGTTCGAAAGCGCCGAGGCCGCGTGCGCGCGCTGTTCGATCTCGCCGTTGCAGATCGTGCCCTTGCACGAACCGCAGGCGCCGTTCTTGCAGCCATAAGGCAGGCCGACGCCCTGGCGCAGGGCTGCATTGAGGATGGGTTCGTCCGGTTCGACCTGGAACTGCCGGCCGCTTTGCTTGAGCGTTACGTTGAAAGCCATATTCGATTGAAGCGTAAGTCGGAAATCCGTAAGGGCCGCCGCCGACGTGGGCCGACGGCTTAAAATGGGTCCACCATGATTGCCACAAGAACCTTGCGCCGTGCGCGCATCCTGATCGTCGGTTGCGGCGACGTCGGCTTGCGCTGCGCCGTGCTGCTGCGCCCCCGCGCACGCGTGTTTGCGCTCACGAGCCAGCCGGCACGCGCGGCTTCGCTGCGCGAGGCCGGCACGGTCCCGCTGGTGGGCGACCTTGACGTGCGGGCGAGTCTTGCGCGGCTCGCCGGGCTCGCGAATGTCGTGCTGCACCTCGCGCCGCCGGAAAAATCCGGCGAAGACGACAACCGTAGCCGTCATCTGATCGCCGCCTTGACCGCCCGGAGCCGTTCGGCGGCGCGGCCGGCCGGGAGACCCCATGGAGCCTCGCGGCGCGGCATGGCGGCAAGCCCGCGCGCAGCGCTGCCGGTGCGTCGCAAAGCACGGTCTATTGTACCCGAGCGCACTATGGGGCCCGCAGGGCGGACGCGTATCCGCACTGGCCGATTGAAACTGGTTTATGCCAGCACCACGGGCGTCTATGGCGATTGCGAAGGCGAGCGCATCGACGAAACGCGCCCTGTACGACCCGCCAACGCGCGCGCCAAGCGCCGGGTGGCCGCCGAGCGCGTGCTGCGCCGCGCGACCGCGCGCGGCGTGCTGACGGCTTCGATCGCGCGCATTCCCGGCATCTATGCGGCCAACCGCCTGCCGCTCGCTCGTCTCGCGAAAGGCACGCCGGCGCTGGTCGAGCGTGACGACGTCTATACGAGCCATATCCACGCCGACGATCTGGCCGCCATCATGGTGCGGCTCGCCGCGCATGGCCGCCCGGCGCGCGTGGTGCACGCGTCGGACGACAGCGAACTGAAGATGGGGGACTATTTCGACCGCGTGGCCGATGCGTTCGGACTCGCGCGGGCGCCGCGCGTGAGCCGGGAGGAAGCGGAACGCCGCCTCGAACCCATGCTGCTTTCGTTCATGCGCGAATCCCGGCGCCTTTCGAACCGACGGCTCAAGCGGGAACTGGGTGTGAGACTGCGTTATCCGAGCGTCGACGATTTTCTGCGCACGCTGCCGCCGCGCCCGTGAACAAGGGCGCGGCGGCATGGCGCAAGCGTGCCGTTCACGTGATGGCCGGCAGCGCTTCGAGCAAGAGGAAGCAGAACAGGGCGCCGATGAGCACGCCGATCAGACCTGGCTGATATCGATGACGCAAACGCATCGACACGAGCAGCCCGCCGATCAGCAGCGCCCCCATTGCCACGAACGCCATCAACACGTATGAAATTTGATATGTGCCGTTGATGAACATAGCCCCCCTCCTTGCATCGCTTGTAATCATTGTTTAAACGAGTATAGGGCGCAACGTCAGGAAGGGCATGTTGCGGCGCGGCGGAACAGGGACGGTTCCGACGATATGAGTGCGGCACCGCACATAGCCGCAACCGGTGTCGATACGGTGGGGATCAGCCTTCGCGCAGTGCGTCGAGCTCGGGCGCTTCGAGCCATCGCCAGGCGCCGGGCGCGAGATCCGCGGGCAGCGTGAAGCCGCCAATGCGCTCGCGATGCAGTGCCTCGCAGCGATTACCCACAGCGGCGATCATCCGCTTGACCTGGTGGTACTTCCCTTCCAGCACCGTGAGTTCGAGTTCATGTTCGCCGTGCGTGCGCGCATCGACGGCCGCGATGGGCTCCCGTTCGCCGTGCAGCAGGACGCCAGTACGCAGCGCCTCGAGTTGCGTGTCGTCTAGCGCGTGGCGTGTCGTTGCCACGTAGACCTTCGGCACCTTGCGTTTGGGTGACGTGAAGGCGTGAACGAACTGGCCGTCGTCCGAAAGCAGCAGCAAGCCGGTCGTGTCCTGATCGAGACGGCCAACGCATTGCACGCCGCGCGTCGCGAGCGGTGCCGGCAGCAGATGAAAGACGCTCAGATGGTGCTGCGGATCGCGCGAGCACTCGTAGCCCGCAGGCTTGTTCAGCGCGAGATACGCGCGTTCGTGAAACGGCCAGGGTTCGGCGTCCACACTGAAGCTGAGCCCTGCGGTGTCGAACGATGCGAGCGGATCGGTGCAGAGGGCGCCCGCGACGGCGACGCGCGCGTCGGCGACGAGCGCGCGGCACTGGCGGCGCGAACCGAAACCCTGGCTGAAGAGAATGCTTTCGAGATTCATGAAGACCGGCGGACGGCGTCAAAACCGCTGCATTCTAACCGGCACCGCGGTCCGGGGCGGGCGCGGCGCCTCGCTTGCCGCATGCGGGCTTCGAAGCATCCTTCGCGAGGATGGCGTAACGTAGCGCGACGCATCGCAGATTGCCGCCGGCGAATGACGGCGCGGTTGCGCGATACGCATCCCTTTTTCCGGCGCGGTGCCGCGATGTGCAGCGGGACAGGCACATCGCGGCGCCGCGCGTCAGTCTACGAGGAGGACAGCATGGCGAACACGATCGCGGATTATCTGGCGAAGACACTCGAAGCGGTGGGCGTAGAGCGCATCTGGGGCGTCACCGGTGACAGCCTGAACGGCTTGTCTTCGAGCCTGGATCGTCTTGGCACGATTCGCTGGATGCATACGCGCCACGAGGAGGTTGCGGCATTCGCGGCCGGAGCCGAAGCGGCGGCAACGGGGCGGCTCGCGGTCTGCGCGGGAAGCTGCGGGCCGGGCAACCTGCACCTCATCAACGGCCTCTATGATTGCCAACGCAACCATGTTCCCGTGCTCGCGATCGCGGCGCACATTCCGTCGACGGAGATCGGCCTCCACTACTTTCAGGAAACGCATCCGCAAGAGCTATTCAAGGAGTGCAGCCACTACGTCGAACTGGTGACGAACGCCTCGCAGTTCCCGCGCGTGCTCGCGACGGCGTTGCGCACGGCCATCGACGAAAAGGGCGTGGCGGTGATCGTGCTGCCGGGCGACGTGGCCTTGCTCGAAGCGACCGGCGAGGAGCCGGCATGGGCCCAGGCCGCGCGGCCGGCGACGCTGCCGGCGGAGGCGGACATCGACCGGCTCGCCGACCTGCTGAACCGCTCGGAAGCCGTCACGCTGCTGTGCGGCAGCGGTTGCAAAGGCGCACACGACGAAGTCGTCGCGCTGGCGGACGCGCTCGGCGCGCCGACCGTACATGCATTGCGCGGCAAGCAGTACGTCGAATGGGACAACCCTTACGACGTGGGCATGACGGGACTGATCGGCTTCAGCTCGGGCTATCACGCGATGATGTCGTGCGACACGCTCGTGATGCTCGGCACCGACTTCCCGTATCGCAACTTCTATCCGCAGCACACCAACATCGTGCAGATCGACCGCAATCCGGCGGCGCTCGGCAGGCGGGCGCCGCTTGCGCTCGGCCTCGTGGGCGATGTGCGCGAGACGTTGCGGGCGCTCGCGCCGAAGCTCACGCGCAAGACCGATCGCCGCTTCGTCGAGCGTGCGAAGGAGCACTACAAGACTGCGCGCCAGGGTCTCGACGATCTCGCGACGCCGGCGCCCGCGGGCAAGCCGCTGCATCCGCAATACGTGACGGCGCGCGTGAACGCGCTCGCGGCCGACGACGCGATCTTCGCCGTCGATGTCGGCACGCCGACGCTGTGGGCGGCGCGCTATCTCACGATGAACGGCAAGCGCCGGCTGCACGGCTCGTTCAACCACGGGTCGATGGCCAATGCGATGCCGCAGGCGCTGGGCGCGCAGGCGGCCCATGCGGGCCGACAGGTGATCTCGCTGTCGGGCGATGGCGGGCTCTCGATGCTGCTCGGCGACATCCTGACTTCGCGGCAGCTCGACCTGCCGATCAAGATCGTTGTCCTGAATAATGGCACGCTGGGCTTTGTTGCGATGGAGATGAAGGCTGGCGGCTACGTCGAAACGGGCACCGACCTCGTGGCGACCAACTTTGCGGACATCGCGAAGGGGGCGGGTATATTCAGCGTGCGGGTGGAGACGTCGGAAGCGCTCGACGATGCGTTGCGCGCGGCGTTCACGCATCCTGGGCCGGCGCTCGTCGATGTGGTGACGGCCAAGCATGAGCTGGCGATGCCGCCGAAGCTGCAATGGGCGCAGGCCAAGGGGTTCAGCCTCTATATGCTGCGCGCGGTGCTGAGCGGGCGCGGGGACGAGGTGATCGAGCTTGCGCAGACTAATCTGCGTTGATGGAGTCGGACGGTTGTAAGCGCGCAAAGCCCCGCAATAGTGCGGGGCTTTGCTTTTGAAGCCGGTTGAGGATAATGCGGCTGCGGTACGCATTCAGGCCAAGTCCGCTGATTGACGTTTTGGGGGAAGTGGCGTGCTCTGGCAGATCGAAGGTTCAAACACCTACGTGCTCGGTTCCGTCCATGTGACAAACATGGCGCGACTGACTTTATCCGACATCGCCGGGCGCATCTTCGAGCAGGCCGATCGCGTGATCTTCGAGGCCGATCAGAAGGTTGCCCCAGATGCATCGCTATTCATGCTGCCGCCCGATACTCGCCTCGATAGGCTCATGGAGCCACCGGTATTTCGCAGGGTGCATGCGCACTGGGCTCGACTGGGACTTCCTGACGCGAATCTGTTGGTGCTGCGTCCAGTGATGGTCGCCATGACTCTGCAAATCTCGGAGGCATCTCGGAACGGGTATTTGACACAGTTTGGCGTGGACCACCTTCTGCGCGAGAGATCGGAACTGGCGCGCAAGAAAATTGACTATCTCGAAGATCTGAACGACCAGTTGCGTCTTTTGATGAGCACACCCTTGTCGGAACAAGTTTCGCTCCTGGACCATATTGCAACGCCAACGGACGCAGGATTTTCGGAGATAGAAGCCATGGTTTCGGCATGGCAGAACCACGACCTCGGACACTTCGAAAATCTACTGGAGGACCGCAGAAAGCTTTGGCCGCAATCCGTCGACGCTGTCCTGACCAGGCGCAATGAGGATTGGGCGCCACTGATTGCCGAGATGGTCCGGGCCGGCACGCATAATCTGATAGTCGTAGGTGCCCTGCACCTCGTAGGACCAACAGGTCTTCCTGTCCTGCTGCGACAACAGGGCCTTCACCTGGCGCCCCGGCAAGACGTTTAACCGGATTGTCGCGCAGCGCTGCTGCAGATCGGCTCAGCGGTTTCCAAACGCCTGTTTCCTGTGGTAACCAGGGTGGAAACTACGCCCGCCCGCCGTTGCTGATTCCACTGCAATCGACGCTGGCGGTTTTTCCAGTTCGGCATTATCTGCGGACTTGCTGCGCGGAAAAGCGTTCGGAAATTCCGGCTCACGCCGCCCGCATTTCCTTGAGGTATAAGCCTTTCAGGCCCATCGGCAGTTTCGAAACTGCGCGGAAATAGGTGAACTAATAATATGCGAAAAAATTCGCTGTTACTGACGCGTCGGGCGCCATGCCCGTAATGGCGCGCCTGGAGCGGCAATCCGTGAGTATCGCGGTGATGTTTGTTCGTAAATACAATTCATTGGTCTGACGCAGCCTCGTCTTGGATTCACCTACCCGAAGCGCATCTCGCTGATGCGGCTGCAAGAATCGCATCACACCGATTGTCGGTTCTGTACCGTGTGTAGAATATCGTCGCAAGAAATCACCAGTCTGCTTCGGACCGGGATGCGAAAGGGGGCATAAATGAAAAGAAGTGAAATGCGGACGAAAGTCGCCGTAATGCTGTCTGCCGGCGCGAAGAAACAGGACGTTTTTGCTGAGTTATCGGGGCAAGGTGTAAAGGATCGGGCTCTTGCGTACCTTATTGCAACGCACGTAGACCCGCGCCGTTGCGCCGACAACAAGATCCATCGCAGGATCGTGATCGCGATTGCCTGCATCCAGTTGATGCTTGCGATTCTCCTGGGAGGGTATGTTGCCCTTAATGCGTCGATGGCTGTTGGTGTGGTGGTCGGCGCGATTGGAGTATTGTTCGCTATTCTGTTTTTGCGGGGGTTCTTGACCGACAACGCCACTATTTACACGGCGTTTATCTTTCTCTCGCTTTCCCAATTGCCGCGACAACTTCAGGGTTTCTCTGATGACCCCGTCTGGGCCTCTATTGGTCTGGGAGTCGGCGTTGTGATCATTGGTTATGTCTGGTTCGTTCGTCACCGGCTGTTTCCGGACCTGGCCATTGTCTCGGTCAGGAAGATCAACGGCAAGTATGTATTCTCGGACTAATCAGCCAATTCCCGGTAGTTCATCCGCCAGTATTTCGCGCCGGACTTGTCGAGCTGGAGGTACATGCGGCCGCTGTCTGGCAGACGGTTGCCGCTGTCTTCCGGGTTGTACCGGGCTCCTGACTTGAGTGTCGGTGAGCGGCATGGTGGTATCGCAGCGCGAAATTCGGTGGTAGCTGAGCTGATGCCACCAAAAATACCACCGGCTGTCACTGGTAACGCGTTGCAGGCGATGGCAACAAAAAACCCCGCAGCGCTATGTCTGGCGGGGTTTGCTGGCGAAACGTTGTGAACGTTCGGAGAGTACTTGGTGCCTCGGGCCGGAATCGAACCGGCACTCCTTTCGGAACCGGATTTTGAGTCCGGCGCGTCTACCAATTTCACCACCGAGGCAGGACCTCGGCACCATCCGTCGCTATTTACGACGGCTATGCGCCGGGTAGCCAAGAATTATGACCTAATTCAGCCCGCCCGGCAACCGGCGCCCACCACGCGCTCAAACCGTGCGCGAGAATTGCTCCGGGCGCTGCGTGCCGAGGTAGCGGTCGAACACCATGGCGATATTGCGCACGAACATCCGCCCGGCCGGCAGCACTTCGAGCCGGTTCGCGCCGCGCGCGACAAGCCCGTCTTCCTCGAACGAGCGCAGGCGTTCGAGTTCGGGTGCAAAGGCGCTCGGGAAACTCACGCCGTAGGCGGCCTCGAACTCGTCGAAGCGCAGTTCGAGATTGCACATCAGCTCAGTGATGATGTCGCGGCGCAGCCGATCGTCGGCGCCCAGGCGGATGCCGCGTGCAATCGCGAGCCGCCCCGCGTCAAGCGCGGCGCCATAGCCGGGCAGATCCTTCGCGTTCTGGGCGTAGACGTCGCCGACCTTGCCGATGGACGACGCGCCGAAGCCGATCAGGTCGCAGTCGGCGCGCGTGCTGTAGCCCTGGAAATTGCGATGCAGCGTGCGCTGCTTTTGAGCCACTGCGAGCTCGTCGGTAGGCAACGCGAAGTGATCCATGCCGATGTAAACGTAGCCCGCGTCGGTCAACTGCTCGACCACGAGCTGCAGCAGCGCGAGCCGTTCGGCGGGCGAGGGCAGCGCCGCCGCATCCATTTGCCGCTGCATCTTGAACAGATGCGGCATATGCGCGTAGCCGAACACCGAAAGGCGATCGGGTGCGAGCAGCAGGATTGTGTCGAGCGTACGCCGGAAGCTCGCCACGGTCTGATGCGGCAGTCCGTAGATCAGATCGACGCTGATCGATTCGAAGCGGTTCGCGCGTGCCGCATTGATGCATTCAACCGTCATCTCCAGCGGCTGCACGCGATTGATCGCGCGCTGCACGACCGGGTCGAAGTCCTGCACGCCGAGGCTCAGGCGGTTGAAGCCGAGGCCGCGCAGATGCGCAATAGTGGCCGCCGAGGCTTCGCGCGGGTCGATTTCGATCGAATATTCGCCCTCGTTGTCGGAGCGCAGCGTGAAGTGCGCGCGCGTGGCGGCCATCAGTGCGCTCATCTCGTCGGGCGAAAGGAAGGTAGGTGTGCCGCCGCCCCAGTGGAGCTGCGAGACGGGCCGCTTCGTGTCGAAAAGTGCGGCCTGCAGTTCCAGTTCGCGGATCATCTGTTTCAGATACGGTTTCGCGCGGGTGCGGTTTTTCGTCGCAACCTTGTTGCAGCCGCAATAAAAGCAGACGGTGTCGCAGAATGGAATGTGGAAGTAGAGGGAAAGATCGGTTTCTTCGGCACCGGGGTCGGTGGCGGCACGGAAGTAGTGGGCGGGATCGAAGTCTTCGCGGAACTGCAGCGCGGTGGGGTAGGACGTATACCGCGGGCCGTTCGCGCCGTACTTGGCCAGCAGGTCGGGGCGGAACAGGAGATCGGCGTCACGCATGCGGGGTTCTCGTTGTTGGGGCGCCGTGCGGCCGTGGCCGGCGCCATTTCGAGGCAACATTCGGGCAACACCCGGACATCGCTCGGGCCTGGCACCGGACGGCATAATTTCTTGCGCCGGATTGATCCAGTTTAAGAGTGCGGTGCGTTTGGCGTTTGTGTAAAAAGGTCGCAGCCGGCAATGGCACAATGCGTCTGGTTCGTCGCGAGGCGGATCGTATCGACTGATTCAGGAAGCAGATGGTGAGTGCCGTTTCCCCCTTCGACGTGCCGGGTCACGCATGTCGCCCCGGCTGCGGCGCGTGCTGCATCGCGCCGTCCATTACGAGCCCGATTCCGGGCATGCCCGGGGGCAAGCCCGCGGGCGTGCGCTGCATTCAGCTTGGCGAGGATCTGCAATGCGCGATCTTCGGTTCGCCGCTGCGGCCCGCATGCTGCTCGGGGCTGCAGCCGCAGGCCGAGATGTGCGGCGCCTCGCGCGAAGAGGCGATCGTCTGGCTCACGCGGCTCGAGTCGGCGACGCGGCCCTCGCCCGACGCCTGAGTGCGTCCTTCCCACGTTTCGAACGGCAGGCCTCGCGCCGCCCTTCAAGGAGATTTCGCATGATTCATACGGCAACGCGCGTTTCCCGGCGAGCCTTCCTCCTCGCGGCATGTGCCGCGGCGGGCACGGCCATGTCACTGGGCGCGTGTGCGACGGGTACCTTCCCGTTCATCCCCGATCACTACACGTTCTCGCAGGAGCAGGTGCAGGCGGCGGTCCAGCGCAAGTTCCCGTATCACCGCTCGTTGCAGCAACTCTTCGAGGTGACGCTGACGAACCCCGTCGTCGTGCTGCAGCCCGATCGCAATCGCGTGGCCGTCCGCCTCGACGCCGAGCTTCAGAGCCCGCTGTTGCAGCAGCCTGTCGATGGCGTTTTCACGCTATCGAGCGCGCTTGCGTGGGATGCCGCGAGCCGCTCGGTGGTGCTCCAGTCGCCGTCGGTCGACAGCGTGGACATGCAAGGCGCGGCCGCGGCCTACGGACAGCAGGTGGGCTCGGTGGCGGCGCTCGCTGCCGCGCAGTTGCTCAACAACTATCCCGTCTACACGTTCAAGCCCGAGCAATTGCAGTTTGCCGGGGTCAACTACGAACCGGGTACAATCAACATCCTTACAAACGGCATGCGAGTGCAGATCGTCGAGAAATAAGCCGACGCGACGCCGCCGCGTGCAGCCGCCGGCGGTCCCGTCTTCCGTCCGGCGCGAATCCTCGCGAGGAAACGGATGGACTGGATACTGTTCTGCAAGGCTTTGATTCTGGGTGTCGTCGAAGGGCTAACCGAGTTCCTTCCGGTATCGAGCACCGGCCATCTGATCGTTGCGGGCAGCGCGCTCAGCTTCGACGGCGACTACGAGAAGACCTTCGACGTGGTAATCCAGTTCGGGGCGATTCTCGCGGTGTGCTGGGAATTTCGCGGCAAGATCGGCAATGTGATCGCGGGGCTGCCCACGCGGCCCGACGCGCGGCGCTTCGCGTTGAACGTGATCGTCGCGACCGTGCCCGCCGTCGTGCTCGGCCTGCTGTTCGAAAAGGCGATCAAGTCGGCGCTGTTCGCGCCGGTGCCCGTGGCGTTCGCGCTGGTGGCCGGCGGCCTCGTCATACTCTGGGTGGAGGGGCGCCACCGTCGTTCCGGTGCGCCGGCCGCGCAGACGCCTGCGCGGGTACGCTCGATCGACGACATCCGGCCGCTGGACGCGTTCAAGGTCGGCTGTGCGCAGTGTTTTGCGCTGATTCCGGGTATGTCGCGCTCCGGTTCGACGATCATCGGTGCGATGCTGTTCGGCTTCGAGCGGCGCATCGCCACCGAGTTTTCGTTCTTCCTGGCGATTCCGGTGATCTTCGGCGCCACCGTCTACGAACTGCACAAGAACTGGCAAGCGCTCTCAATAGACTGGCTGAGTTTGTTCGGCGTGGGCTTCGTTGCCGCGTTCGTTAGCGCGTTTGCCTGCGTGCGCTGGCTGCTGCGCTTCGTTGCCTCGCACGACTTCACGGCGTTTGCGTGGTATCGCATCGTGTTCGGCCTCATCGTCCTGCTGTTCGGCTATGGCGGCGGGCTTGGCTGGGAAGACTGAAAATCAAAAGGGGCGCCTTGTGCGCCCCTTGTGCATGTTGCTGTCCGACAGACCGTTCAGTCCGCGCGGCGGCGGAACACGAGGTCCCATACGCCGTGGCCCAGGCGCAGGCCCCGTCGCTCGAATTTCGTGACCGGCCGATAGTCCGGGCGCGGCGCGTAGCCGTCTGCGGTGTTCTGCAGCGCGGGCGTCGCACTCAGCACTTCCAGCATCTGTTCGGCGTAGTTCTGCCAGTCGGTGGCGCAGTGCAGGTAGGCACCCGGCTTCATGCGCGAAACCAGCAGTTCGACGAACTTCGGCTGGATCAGGCGGCGCTTGTGATGGCGCGCCTTGTGCCACGGATCCGGGAAGAAGATATGCACGCCGTCGAGGCTCGCGGGCGCGATCATCTGTTCGAGCACCTCGACCGCGTCGTGCTGGATGATGCGGATGTTCGCCAGGTTTTGCTCGCCAATCAGCTTGAGCAGCGCGCCAACACCGGGTTCATGCACCTCGACGCCGAGGAAGTCGTCGTCCGGACGCAGCCCGGCGATTTCCGCCGTGCTCGCGCCCATGCCGAAGCCGATCTCAAGCACGCGCGGCGCGCGGCGGCCGAACACGGCGTCCCAGTCCGCCGGTTGCGGCGTGTAGGGGACGACGAAGCGCGGACCGAGATCGTCGAGCGCGCGGCGCTGGCCCGTCGAGACGCGGCCGGCGCGTGTCACGAAGCTGCGGATGCGGCGGCGGTGCAGGGCGTCGGTCGAAGCGCCTTCGGCGGACTCGTGCGACTCGCCCGATGCGTCGGGCAGCGGGCAGTCGGACGGGACTGCGTCGTTCGGATCGTGATTCATCTTCGCGGATGGGCAGGTGAGGGCAGTGCGCGTTGCGGCCAGACCATGCGGCGCGGAGTCGGCGGGGCAGGCGGGGCGTTTGCGTCTGCTGAAAACAGGATATTGCAGGATCGCGGGATCGGGATCAGGCGGCGGCGCGGACAGGTGGCAGACGGAACCCGCGGGTGCCGCGGGCGCTGCCGTGGCGACCGGCGCCAAAACCGACGCGCATTATAACAGTGCCGTCACGCCGGGCCGCCGGGCGACACGGGATCCTCGTCCGGCTTCTCAATCTGCCGAGATCGTGATGTAGACAGGCGCCGGATAGGTCAGCTCGAAAGCGTCGATGCGGCAGGCGCGCACGTCCAGCAACAGGCGTTCGAGTTGTGCGGCGCGGTCAAGTAGCGGTTGGGCCTCGGAGGGCCCGCGCTCTCCGGCGTCCGCCAGCAGCTTCTTGCGGGCGGTCGCAATTAGCGCGATCGCGCTGGGGCGGGAGATGAAAAATCGTTCCATCGCTGACGGCCTCGCGGGTTGCGCGAAGCGAGTCGGGGTAAGCCGGATCACGGCGTGCCAGCGTGACAAACGCCGGGATGACCCAGGGTGAGCCGGACTTCGAACCTGCGAGAGGGAATTCAGGACAACCCGGGGCTCCTGCACGAGGCCCTTAGCGGGGCTCCGGTAGGTCCGGCAAGATCATGCGGCACTGATGAGCCGATGTGGAGCGGGCGATGGGAATCGAACCCACGTCTCCAGCTTGGGAAGCTGGGGTAATAGCCATTATACGACGCCCGCAGAGCCGGTGATTCTACAGGGAATTTTGGGGTTTGGGCAGTGGGGTGGTTTGGAGGCTGGCATCGAAACTGGCGCGGGTCGCTGGTGGAGCGGTGGCATAACTGGCGGCGAATGTTAGGTTGAGTGCAGTCTGCGGTACCTGGCTAGACCGCTCTTACCCCTTGGCTGAATCAAACGAGCAACGCATTCTCGATATACGCAAACCGGATGATCTAGTGATCGACAAGAGCTCCCGGAACTTGATGTTATACGGGAATCCCGTATAATTTATCTATACGGACCGTGATCGAGACCCCGACTTTCCAGAGACAAGCTGAACGCATTTGGTCTGATGTTGAGCGTCTCGAATTCATTAGTTGGATAGCAGCCAATCCTGATGCCGGGGATGTGATTCCGGGTGCAGATGGCGCTCGCAAAGTGCGGTGGAAGCGTGCCGGTACGGGTAAATCTGGCGGTACGCGAGTGATTTACTTCAACCTGACCGATGAGGAAATCGTGTTGCTCGTAGCTATCTATGCCAAAGCCGAACGCGAGAACATGCTCCCCAAAGACATCCGAAAGGTGATGTGATGGACATCGAGAAAATTGCTAAGGCAATCGAGGCCGACGCCGGTGAGTCGTTGCCAGATCTACGTCAAGCGCTTGAGGAAGCAGGGGCGCGCATTGGTCGTATGACGACTCCGGAGCAGATGCTTGTGCGTCAGGCGCGTGAGGCAGCAGGTATGACTCAACCTGCATTTGCCGAGCGAATTGGTACGCCGGTTGCTACCTTGCGCGACTGGGAGCAGGGTCGCTTTGCGCCGTCGGGCGCGGTGCTGTGCCTGCTACGCTTGCTTACCCGGCACCCCGAACTGACGGCTGAACTTGCCGCGTAGTTCTCACTGATCGTATTTGCCCATATGGAGCCCGCCTTTGAGCGGGCTTTTTCATAACGACGCCGCCCGCATCCGTCAAATTCCAAACAACGTGAGCGATACCGCCGCGCGTGTGATCACCATCAGCAGCACCTGCACGATGACGAAGAGCAGGATTGGAGAAAGATCGAGCCCGCCGAACTGCGGGACGATGCGACGCAGCGGGTTAAGGAACGGCGCTGTCAACTGGAACAGCACTGGCATGGCCGGCGACTGCGGATTGAGCCACGACAGCAGCGCCATCAGGATCGTGAGCCAGATGAGCAGATTGAGCGCCCATTTCACGACGGTCAGCACGGCGACGACAAGGAGGGTCGGCAAGAGGCCGAACGGATCGACGCCGGCCAGCCAGACCATCACCAGCACGTAGGCAATGGCGGCGATCAGCGCGGCGACCACGCTGGCCCAGTCGATGCCGCGCATGCCGGGTATGACGCGTCGCAGCGGCAGCACGAGCCAGTTGGTCACCTGTTGCACCGCGTGGCTGACCGGGTTGTAGGCAGCGACCCGGACGTACTGCAGCCAGGCGCGCAAAAGCAGGGCGGCGCCAAACAGCGTGAAAATCGTGTTGAGCAGAAAGCGGGCGATATCGCCGAACATCGGTGTTTTTTCTCCGTAGGGCTGGCGGTGGCGCGGACGGCCGCCGGGTCGTGATCAGGGTTGAGGCGGCGTTGCTTAGACCGAGATTTTGATCTCGCTGATCAGGATCGTGCCATTTCCGCCGTCGGTGTAGTTGGGAATGTCGTCGAGCAGCGTTTTGGCATGCGGCTGGAACACGGCGTAGAACGCTTCCGCGGTGTCGAACAGGAAGTGGCCCGCCGCGACATACGGCGGCGGCGTGCCCGGCGGCCCCGCATTGATGCCGATATCGACCGACCAGCCGCGCAGCGCATCGCCGAACAGGCGCGCGGCAAGCGGCATGTGGTGCGTACAGTAGTACTCGCTGTCGAAACGTCCGTTTTCGCGGTACGGATAGAGGATGCTGACCTTGATCATTGTGCGTTCTCGTCGGTGAATCCCGGGGCGCGGGCCGTATGGTCCGGGCGGCGCGCGCCGTTGCCACATTACCACGGCTTTCGCGGGCGCTGTGTAGTGCCGCGCGCCGAGGCGCCGGCATCGTGCGCAATCTGCACACGTGCGCAGGCTATGTTCGATATCGTACCGATACGCAGGATCGTGGCAGCTACAAAGAGCGAAGGATAGTCTGACAGACACGCTGCTGGGGCGCCATGTATTGCCTGCGCCGCTCATGGCGCAGAAATTGCATAGCTCCGGTCCCCAAGGCCCAAACGGCCTGGCTCAAAGCGATCGACAATGCAAGTGGGATATGCGCTACGAATGCGGCTATCTCACAACAAGGCAGTCAGTGTCTCAAAATTTGCGCACAATGGTCTCAAGCGTTTCGGTTTTGTCGTTGCAGTCCTGAGCTGTTTCCTGTCGGTAGTCCGATTCGGGAGTTCGCCATGAGCATCTTCGCTTACCGAAAGCATCTGCGGTTTCTTACGCCCGTCCAGCGGCGCCGCTGGTGGGATCAGAAGAAGCGCCTGAAGCCCAGGGTGCAGATCAGCGGTGCTTACGTGCCGCCCAGCATCACCCGCGAGTTCACTTATGTGAAGGTCGGATAGGGGTCGGCATAGCCGCCGGGGCGGCGCTTTCAGCCCGTTCTCAGCCAGCAGCAGGATGCCCGGTCGACGACCGGGCATCGTCGTTTACGGGCGCGGCGAACGGCGCCTCCAGCCAATTTGTAATCAAACTTTACCGGGCAATTTGTCTCGCCGGGTGCACCGGACGGTAAGAATGACAGCCCGCCGCTACGTCTGACGATTAATGCCTTGGGGCGGCGCGTCTGCGGGGTTCTACTAATGCGTGCCTGTCGCACGGGTGCGTCAGAGGGCAGCACTCTGTAAAAACAGGCTTGCAATTTGCAACAAATGCCCACCGCCAGAGCGCCGTGTTTTCGATACATTGGAATCGTCGGTTGTGTCCGTCTGTCTAACAGATTGAAGTTGGCGCCATTGCTGGCTGTCAGGAGAAGAGAAGTGAAAAAGACCGTTTCGTTTATCGTTGCCGCTGCGCTGGGTCTGGGGCTCGTCAGCGCGGCCGAGGCGCACGTTTCGGTGGGTATCGGTATCGGCATTCCCGTTGCACCCGCTTATCCGGTGTACGCAGCGCCGGTCTACGCGCCGCCGCCGCCCGTCGTTTATGCACCGCCGCCGGTTGTCTATGCGCCGCCGCCTGCGGTCGTCGTCGGCGGCTACTGGGGCCATCCGTACTGGGGGCATCCGTATTATCGCGGCTACTACCACGGTTATCACGGTTATTACCACGGCGGTTATTACCGTCATTGATCGCGCGGGCGGCTCCGGGCCGCCTCGTGACCGTTTTGCGCAAACGGCGCAACGTATGGCTCATGCCGCGTTGCGCCGTTTGCTTTTTGCGCGTCCCCCGGTGAGACGCCTTCGTGGAATCAGGACGCGTGCTGGACGATCAGGTCGCGATAGCCGTGCACGATCACGCTATATGAGAACCATGCAAATAGCAGCGCGGAAACCACGTGACACGCGCGCAGCAGCCCGGTGCCGGCACGCTTGCGTCCGTGGCTCGCGAGGCTGCAGAGGAAGAGGGTCCAGCCGAGGCCGCCGAGGAAGAAGCCGGAGAGAAATAGCGCCGCCGCGCCCGCGCTCGTCGCGCCCGACTTCGCAATCAGCGCGCCGCCCACGGCCGCGAACCACAAGATCGCGCTAGGCGAAGAAAGCGCGAGCAGCACGCCGCGCAAGAAGCCGCGCCACGGGCCTGGCAGCGGCGAGGCGAGGTCCGCCTCGCCCTCGACAGGCGGCGCAGCGGCCGGGTTGAGCGCCTCGCGCGCCATCTTCCAGGTGAGCATCAGCAGAATGGCCGAGCCGCCGATCCAGACGACCCAGCGTACGGCCTCGAACTGCAGCAATGCCGCCATGCCCGCGAGGGCGAGCGCCGCGTAGATGAGATCGCCGAAACAGGAGCCGAGGCCCAGCCAGAATCCTGGCCGGAAGCCGTGCGAGAGCGTGAGCGAGATGATCGCGACGTTGACGAGACCGATATCGAGGCAGAGCGAGAGCGAAAGGAAAAAGCCGTCGGACAGCAGGGAGAAGTGAGGCATTGAAGCGATTTCTTGTTCGAATGGAGCGCGTGGCGTCCGGATTTCAGGGCGTCCACACCGTGCGCGTGGGCGCCCATAGTAAGCTTTCGTTAATCAGACGCCAATACACAGGTATTTGAGCTCGACGTACTCGTCGATGCCGTACTTCGAGCCTTCGCGCCCGAGCCCCGACTGCTTGACGCCGCCGAACGGCGCAACCTCGTTCGAGATGAGGCCCGTGTTGATTCCCACCATCCCGTACTCGAGCGCTTCGGCCACACGCCACGCGCGAGCGATGTCGCGGCTGTAGAAGTACGCCGCAAGCCCGAAATCGGTGTCGTTGGCGAGGCGGATCGCGTCCGCTTCGTCTTCGAAGCGGAACACGGCCGCGACGGGTCCGAAGGTCTCTTCCTGTGCGATCAGCATGTCTCGCGTGGCGTTCGCGAGCACCGTCGGTTCGACGAAGCGGCCCTCGCGCACGCTGCCTCCCGTGACGAGCGTGGCGCCCTTCGCGGTGGCGTCACCGATGTGCTGGACTACCTTTTCGACTGCGGCGTCGTCGATCAGCGGGCCTTGAGTCACGTCCGACTCGAAGCCGTTGCCCACGCGGATGCCGCGCGAGGCCGCGGCGAGCTTGCCGACGAAGGCGTCGTAGACGGAGTCGTGCACGTAGAAGCGGTTCGTGCAGACGCAGGTCTGGCCCGCGTTGCGGTACTTCGAGATCGTGGCGCCCTCGACCGCGGCGTCGAGGTCGGCGTCGTCGAACACGATGAACGGGGCGTGACCGCCGAGTTCGAGCGCGATCTTCTTGACCGTCGGCGCGCACTGCCGCATGAGGATGCGGCCCACCGGCGTGGAACCCGTGAACGACAGATGCCGCACGACGTCGCTCTCGCACAGTACCTTGCCGATTTCGATCGAGTTCGCCGCGCTGGCCGTCAGGACATGGAACACGCCGCGCGGCACGCCCGCGCGCTGCGCGAGCTCCGCCAGGGCCAGCGCGCAAAGCGGCGTCTGCTCGGCGGGCTTCACGACGATCGTACAGCCCGCCGCGAGCGCGGGCGCGACCTTGCGGGTGATCATCGCGATGGGGAAATTCCAGGGCGTAATCGACGCGCAAACGCCGATCGGCTGCTTCAGGACGACTAACTTTCTATCTGCCGCGGGACTCGCCAGAACGTCGCCGTTCACGCGCTTCGCCTCTTCCGCGAACCATTCGAGAAACGAGGCGCCGTAGGCGACTTCGCCGCGCGCTTCGGCAAGCGGCTTGCCCTGTTCGGCGGTCATGATGACGGCCAGGTCGTCCGCATGCTCGGTCACGAGTTCGAACCAGCGACGCAGAACCGCCGCGCGCGCCTTGCCCGTGAGCGTGCGCCACGCGGGCAGGGCCGCGTGCGCCGCGGCGATCGCGCGGCGCGCCTCGTCCGCGCCGCAGTCCGGCACGCGGGTGATCTCGGCGTTGTCGGCGGGATCGAGCACGGCGAACTCCGTCGTGCCGCCGCTCCATTCGCCGTCGATCCAGGCGCGGGTCTTGAAAAGTGCGGGATCCTTTAACTGTGTCAGGCGCTCCGATGCCAGCAGAATCATCTTCGTGTCTCCTGAGTGCGTGAGCGGCGGGCAGGAGACACGTGGTGCCTCAGAGCCCGAGTTCGTCGTACAGCTTGTCGACGCGGGTTTTCACGTCGGCGTCCATTTCGATGGCGCGGCCCCATTCGCGCGAGGTTTCGCCAGGCCACTTGTTGGTCGCGTCGAGGCCCATCTTCGACCCGAGCCCTGCGACGGGCGAGGCGAAATCCAGATAGTCGATAGGGGTGTTCTCGACGAGCACGGTATCGCGCGCGGGGTCGATGCGCGTCGTGATCGCCCAGATCACTTCCTTCCAGTCGCGGATGTTCACGTCATCGTCGACCACGACGATGAACTTTGTATACATGAACTGGCGCAGGAAACTCCAGACGCCGAACATCACGCGTTTGGCGTGCCCGGGATAGCTCTTCTTCATCTGCACGATCGCCATGCGATAGCTGCAGCCTTCGGGCGGCAGATAGAAGTCCGTGATTTCAGGGAACTGCTTTTGCAGCAGCGGCACGAATACCTCGTTGAGCGCCACGCCGAGCACGGCGGGCTCGTCGGGCGGCTTGCCGGTGTAGGTCGAGTGGTAGATCGCATCGCGGCGCATCGTCATGCGTTCGACCGTGAAGACGGGGAACCACTCCTGTTCGTTGTAGTAGCCGGTGTGATCGCCGTACGGGCCTTCGAGCGCGTGCTCGTACGCCGCGCTCGCGCCCCTGGTGGGACGCGGCGGCGCGCCAGCGGGCGCCGGTTCCGGAACGCCCGCCTGCGGATAAATGAAACCTTCGAGGACGATTTCCGCGCGCGCCGGCACTTGCAGCGTGTCGACGCCGGGCGTCAGGCACTTCGCAAGTTCGGTTCGGCTGCCGCGCAGAAGGCCGGCGAACTGGTATTCGGAAAGCGTGTCGGGCACGGGCGTCACGGCGCCGAGAATGGTCGCCGGATCGGCGCCGAGCACGACCGCGACCGGGTAGGGCTGGCCGGGGTGGCGCAGCGCGAACTCGCGGAAGTCGAGCGCGCCGCCCCGGTGCGCGAGCCAGCGCATGATGAGCTTGTTGCGGCCGATCAACTGCTGGCGGTAGATACCCAGGTTCTGGCGCGTCTTGTTCGGCCCGCGTGTTACGGTGAGGCCCCAGGTGACGAGAGGGCCGGCGTCGCCAGGCCAGCAGGTCTGGACAGGCAGCTTCGCAAGATCGACGTCCTGCCCTTCCCAGACGATTTCCTGGCACGGCGGCGAGCCGACCGTCTTCGGCGCCATGTCCCAGACCGCCTTCGCCAGCGTAAGCAGCTTGCCCGCATCTTTCAGGCCGCGCGGCGGATCGGGTTCCTTGAGCGCGGAGAGCAGGCGGCCCACGTCGCGCAGCGATTCCAATGCGGCGCCGTCGCCCGCGCCGCCTTGATCCGGTGCGGGCGCGTCGATGCCCATCCCGAGCGCAACGCGGCGCGGCGTGCCGAACAGGTTGCCGAGGACCGGGAACGCATGGGTCGAGCGGTTCTCGAAGAGGAGTGCCGGGCCGCCCGCGCGCAGCACGCGGTCGCACAGCTCGGTCATTTCCAGCACCGGGGAGACGGCTTGCGGCACGCGGCGCAGTTCGCCGAGGCTCTCGAGGCGACCGATGAAGTCGCGCAGGTCTTTGTATTTCATCAGGAAAGGGTCGGGGCCACAGCGGCGGGTCGATTGTCGATTTTACCTGTGTTGGTTGGCACACGCTGGCCACCATAATGCGAAATGGTTACAAACGCCCGGTAAATGGCCGCAAACACGCATGGCGCGCGGGTCTCGACCGATTGAAGGCTGTTCATCATTACAATTAGTTATAGATTTGACAATCTATAGTATTGACGATCTATAAAACGCTGCTAGAATCCGTCCACACTGGTTGCAGGGCTTGCAATTTTTAGCCATCGTCCCGGTCCTTCAGACGCAACGCGTCGCCGTTTAGCCGACTCCCTGCACGGCTTTTCACGGTCTAGATTGGTTGTCCATCGCCAGCGCGCCTGTGCGCTGGCTTTTTGCGTGAGAACTCCCGCGTGCCCTTGCGCGCGCCTCAAGCAGTAACGGAGGAGTTCCACCACGGCGTACTCGCCGTTTTCCCGACGCCGCTGCCGCACCAGCCAGGGCGCGCGGTGTCTTGATCCTGCATCGGGCTGATGGCCTCGTGCCGCCCCCGTTTGGCCGGATCATGCAACATGGGGAGATCTGTAGATGAATACCTGGTTATCGTGGTGGCGCGCCGACGAGCGTGTAGCGCTTGGCCTGCGTGCGTTGCTGCGGCGTGGCACCCGTCTGAGCCATCACCTGTTCAGTATTGTTGGCGGCTGTGCCGTCCTGCTCGCGCTTGCCCTCTGGCTGCTGCCCACGTGGCGCGGCACGCTGGCCGCGCGCGTCATGCCCTTCGTTTCGGCGGCCGTGCAGGCCGGTCCGGCGCGCCTCCTGCAAGGCAATCCGCTGCCTTCGCTCGTGCCTCCAGGCGCGGCGGGCGACGAGAGCGAGAACGACGGTTCGACGCTGCCGGTGGCCCTCACGCCCGACGCCGGCGCAAACGGCGCCGGCAACGCGCAACCTGGGCCCGGTCTGGCCACGCTCGACGCGGTCACGCTCAACGGCCTCGATCCGCGTTCGCTGCCCAGCGTCGGCACGCTGGCGCATATGATCCCGTCGCAGCGCATCACGCCCGATGCCCGCGACGATCGCATCCTCGTTTCTGAGAGCGAGCAGGCGCTGGTCGCGAGCTATCTCGCGCGCCGCTATCGCGTGGCGCAGGAGCCGGTGGGCGAACTGGTGAAGGCTGCGTTCGATACCGGCCGGGAAGTGGGGCTTGATCCTCTGCTGTTGCTGGCGGTGATGGCGATCGAGTCGGGCTTCAATCCGTATGCCGAGAGTGGTGTCGGCGCACAGGGCCTGATGCAGGTGATGTCGAAGGTCCATTCCGACAAGTTCCAGTACTTCGGTGGCCAGAACGCGGCACTCGACCCGGTCGCGAACATCAAGGTCGGCGCGCTCGTGCTGAAGGATTGCATCGCGCGCGGCGGCTCGGTGCCGGGCGGTTTGCGTCTGTACGTCGGTTCGACGTCGCAGGACGACGGCGGCTACGGCGCGAAAGTGATGGCCGAGCGTTCGCGTCTGCGCGACGTCGCCCGTGGCCGCAACGTGCCGATCAATGCGCCGCAAGCGCCCGTTACCACGGCTTCGGCCACGACGGCCGCGCCACAGAAGGTGGCGAGCAACAAGCGCGTGCAGGTGACGCTCGACGGCGCTCATCCGATCGTCGAGAAGCCGGCGGTTACGCCGGTCAAGGCGGATCCGGATCAGGACGACGCCAGCGCGAGCGCGCAGAAGCGTAGTTCTTCACCCGAGCTTGGCGCATAAGTCGTCAGCAGCGAGATAGCCGGCCAATCGCCGGACGAAAAAAATGGCGCCCCTGGGCGCCATTTTTATTTGTGCCGGGTTGCGGGCTAGCGGCTGAACAGCCTGTGCAGCCGCTCGACGGCCTCCTCCAGCCGTTCGTACGCCGTGGCATAGGAGAGCCGCACGTACTGGTGTGGCGCTGCCGTGCCGAAATCCATCCCCGGCACCATCACCGTGCCTGCCTCGTGCAGCATCGCGCGCGTCAGGGCATCGCTGTCGCCGGCGGCAGGGTGCGCGACGTGCGTGCAGTCGGCATAGACATAGAATGCACCGTCGGGCATGACCGGCACGCGGAACCCGAGCGATTCGAGCGCCGGTGCGATGAAGTCGCGGCGACGCCGGAATTCGAGGCGGCGCGACTCGTAGATCGCGAGCGTGTCCGGTTCGAAGCAGGCCAGCGCCGCGTGCTGGGCGAGCGCCGACGCGCAGATGAAAAGGTTTTGCGCGAGCTTTTCGAATGCACCGACCAGCGCCGGAGGCACGACGAGCCAGCCAAGCCGCCAGCCGGTCATGTTGAAGTACTTCGAGAAGCTGTTGACGGTCACGACATCGTCGCCGAACGACAGGGCGGACACCGGCGGCGCATCGTAGCTCAGCCCCTGATAGATTTCGTCGACGATCGTGAAGCCGCCGCGTTCGCGCACCGTCTGCACGATGCGCCGAAGCTCGTCGGGCTCGATCGAGGTGCCGGTGGGATTCGAGGGCGAGGCGAGCAGCACGCCGCGCGTACGCGGGGTCCAGAGCCGCTCGACGTCGGCCGCCGTGAGCTGGAAGCGAGCCTCGGGGCCGCTCGGCACGAGCACCGGCTTGCCTTCTGCCGCGGCCACGAAGTGCCGGTTGCAGGGATAGCAGGGGTCGGGCATCAGCACTTCGTCGTCGCGGTCGACGAGTGCCGTACAGGCGAGCAGGAGTGCCGCCGAAGCGCCTGCCGTGACGACGACGCGAGCTGGATCGATCGTCAGGCCGTGCGCATGCTGGTAGTGCGCGGCAATCGCCTCGCGCAGCGCGTGGATGCCGAGCGCACTCGTATACTGCGTGACCCCGCGGCGTAGCGCCGCTGCGGCGGCGTCGACAACGGGCTCCGGCGCCGTGAAGTCCGGTTCGCCAATCCCCATGTGAATGATGTCGCGCCCGGCGCGTTCGAGCTTGGCCGCTTCCTTGGCCAGTTCCATGACGTAGAACGGCTGGATCGCGTCGACGCGCGCAGCAAGCCGCAGGAGCGGTTCGGCAACGGTATTCATGCGGGTGATTCCAGTTTCTTGCTGCCGGCAGAACCGGCGGGTCCGCCGGCGCGGACCGTAAAACGACAGCGAATTCGCAAGGCGGCGGGGCGCACGAGTGCGGCGCGCCCCGCCGCGCGAGACATCACGACCTGCGCGCGGCCTGGGTTTCCGCGGTGCGCAGTTGCACCGCGAGCTTGTCGAGCACGCCGTTGACGTACTTGTAGCCGTCCGAGCCGCCGAACGTCTTCGCCAGTTCGACCGCCTCGTTGATCACGACGCGGTAGGGGATGTCGACGTGGTGCGTCAACTCGTAGGTCGCGACCAGCAGCACCGCGCGCTCGACGGGCGAGAGCTGCTCGATCGGACGGTCGAGGCAGGGCGCGATGGCGGCCGAGAGCGTGTCCGAATCGCGGATCACGCCGTGCAGGATGGCGTCCAGATGCTCGTGATCCGCCTTGTCGTAACCCTGCGAACCGCGCAACTGCGCGTCGATCTCGCCGGCGGGCACAGCCGACAGCAGCCACTGATATAACCCCTGCGTGGCCAGTTCGCGGGAGCGGCGACGCGCGCTCTTCATTGCTCTTCCTCTTCGTCTTCCTCGTCTTCGTCCTCATCGCCGCCGTCGAGCTGCTCGAGCGCGACCGTGAGGTTCGCCATTTCGACCGCGACGCGCGCCGCGTCACGACCCTTCTCGGTCATGCGCGCGACAGCCTGCTCGTCGTTTTCCGTGGTCAGCACGGCGTTCGCCACCGGCACGCCGAAGTCGAGCGCGATGCGCGAAATGCCCGCGCCGCTCTCGTTCGAAACGAGCTCGAAGTGATAGGTCTCGCCGCGCAGGACCGCGCCGAGCGCGATCAACGCGTCGAACTGGCCGCTTTCGGCGAGCTTTTGCAGCGCGAGCGGGATTTCGAGCGCGCCGGGCACGGTGACGAGCAGCACGTCTTCGCCGACCACGCCGAGGCGTTCGAGTTCTTCGATGCAGGCGTCGGCCAGGCCGTTGCAGACGGGTTCGTTAAAGCGCGACTGGACGATGCCGATGCGCAGTCCGTCGCCGTCGAGGTTCGGTTGGTATTGTCCGATTTCCATGTGGTGTCCGTTGGTTCGGTTGTGCGTGGTGACGCGTATGAGTGGGCGCGGAGTGCCTTGTGCCGGGTGGTACTTGTGGCTCAGGCGCGCGTTGCGGCGTGCTCGGCGGCTTCCGGCGGGCACGGCGCTTCGGCGCTGCTGCCGGGCATCGGCACGAAGCCCGTGACTTCGAGCCCGTAGCCCGACATGCTGCCGAGGCGGCGCGGTTTCGACAATACCTGCATGCGGCCCACGCCGAGTTCGCGCAGGATCTGCGCGCCGATGCCGTAAGTCTTGAAGTCCACCGGACGGCGCGCGAGCGCCTCCGCGCGTTCTTTCTGGTCGAACGCCTTGAACATCTCGATCAGATGTTCCTTGGTGTCGCCGCAGTTGAGCATGACGATCACGCCGAGATCGCGTTCGGCGATTTCGCGCATGGCCGCGTCGAGCGTCCACGAGTGCGTGGACGAGCCCGTTTCCAGCAGGTCCAGCATGGAAAGCGGCTCGTGCACGCGCACCGGCGTTTCGCTCTCGGGCGTGGGCGTGCCGCGCACGAGGGCGATGTGCGGCGTGCGCGTCGGATGATCGACGTACATGACTGCACGGAAGGCGCCGTGCGCCGTCTGCATGGTGCGCTCCGCCACGCGTTCGACGATCGATTCCGTGCGGCTGCGGTAGTGGATCAGGTCGGCGATGGTGCCGATCTTCAGGTTGTGCTCCTGCGCGAACTCGATGAGGTCGGGCAGGCGCGCCATCGTGCCGTCGTCCTTGATGACTTCGCAGATCACGGAGGCCGGCGTGAGGCCCGCGATTGCCGTGAAGTCGCAGCCGGCCTCGGTGTGGCCCGCGCGCACGAGCACGCCGCCCGGCTGCGCCATGATCGGGAATACGTGGCCCGGCTGCACGATGTGCTCGGCGCGCGCGTCGTGCGCGACCGCGGCCTGGATCGTGCGGGCGCGGTCGGCGGCGGAAATGCCGGTCGTCACGCCCTCGGCCGCCTCGATGCTCACCGTGAACGCGGTGCCGTACTGCGTGCCGTTGCGGTAGGTCATGAGCGGCAGGTTGAGCTGCTTGCAGCGTTCCTGCGTGAGCGTCAGGCAGATCAGGCCCCGACCGTACTTCGCCATGAAGTTGATGGCCTCGGGCGTGATGAATTCCGCGGCGATGACGAGGTCGCCCTCGTTTTCCCGGTCTTCTTCGTCGACGAGGATCACCATCCGGCCGGCTTTGAGCTCGGCGATGATCTCCAGGGTGGTGGCGAGGGTCATGTTGGTGAGGTCTTTTCGGGAAAGCGCATATTTTACGCCACGGCGGGCGGCAAGTTGCTGTCAGCGGGGATGAGGGTTGGCCGAACGGCCGGCTGGGCAGCGCAAAACGCAGTCGGCACAATAGTAACGGTTGACGTTATTAACGCATTGCGTTACTATCCCCGATGATTACTTCGTTTGCATGCCGTGATACCGAGGCGCTCTTCTTTGGGCGCCGTGTCGCCCGCTTTGCCTTGATCGAACGGGTGGCGATTCGCAAGCTGCAGCAGATCCACGCCGCCGCCACGCTCTCGTTTCTGCGAGCGCCGCCCGGCAACCGGCTGGAGCGCTTGTCGGGCGATCGCGAAGGCTGGTACAGCATCCGCATCAACGTGCAATGGCGGATCTGCTTTCACTTCGAAGACGGCGAGGCAGCGGAGGTCCGCATCATCGACTACCACTGAGGAGCAGCAACATGGTACGGGAAGTTCCGCTTGCAACACCGGGCGAGATTCTTTCGGAAGACTGGCTCAAGCCCATGGGCATCAGCCAGTACGCGCTCGCCAAGGCGATCGGCGTGCCGCCGCGCCGCATCAACGAGATCGTGCTCGGCAAGCGCGCCATCACGGCCGACACCGCCGTGCGCCTCGCCGTCTATTTCGGCACCGACGCGCGCAGCTGGATGGAGCTGCAGGCGCATTACGACACCGAACTCGCGCGCGAGCAATTGCAGGACGTGCTCGCGCGCATCCAGCCGCGCGTGCCTGCCGAGCCTGCTTGAAACCGGCGTGAAACCGGCCTGAAACCCGACTGAAGCGTTGCTGCCGCGCCCGCGCGTGGTAGCACCGATGCGTCAGCGCAGGATGACGTCGTCCGCAAGACCCTTCGTCAGTTCGAGCGCCTGGCGCTCGAACAGCCGGCGATACAGCCCGCTCTCGCGGCGAATCAGGGCGTCGTGGCTGCCTTCTTCCACCACGCGCCCGCGCTCCAGCACGAGCAGCCGGTCGAGCGAGCGCACCGTCGAGAGCCGGTGCGCGACGACCACGGTCGTCCTGCCCACCATCAATCGCTCCATGGCCTGCTGGATCAGCACTTCGCTTTCGCTGTCGAGGCTCGAAGTCGCTTCGTCGAAGATCAGGATCGGTGCGTTCGCGAGGAACGCGCGTGCAATCGCCACTCGCTGGCGCTCGCCGCCCGAGAGCTTCACGCCGCGCTCGCCCACGAGCGTGTCGTAACCGTGCGGCAGCGCGGCGATGAAGTCGTGCGCGCTGGCCTGCCTTGCCGCGCGCTCGATCTCGGCGCGCGTAGCGCCTGGCCGTGCATAGGCAATGTTCTCCGCGAGCGAGCGGTGGAACAGCACCGGCTCCTGCTGCACGATGGCGATCTGCGAACGCAGCGAGGCCTGCTGCACGCGCGCGATGTCCTGGCCGTCGATCGTGATGCGGCCGCCGGACACGTCGTACAGGCGCTGAATCAGCTTGATCAGCGTCGTCTTGCCCGAGCCCGAGTGGCCGACGAGACCCACGCGCTCGCCCGGCGCGATCCGCAGCTTGAGGTTCTCGTAGAGCGGCCGTTGATCTGCACCGTAGCGGAACGTCATGTTTTCGAACTGGATGTCGCCGCGGTCGATCACGATGGGCGGTGCGCCCGGCTTGTCGTCGATCCCGAGCGGCTGGGCGTCCAGCATCACGAGTTCTTCCATGTCGTTGACCGAGCGCTGCAGGTTGCGAACGTGCATGCCGACGTCGCGCAGATAGCCCTTCAGCAGGAAGAACAGCGTGAGCGCGAACGTGATGTCGCCGACGCTCGCGAGCCCGCGCGCCCACAGCATGAGCGCTGCGCCGAGAATCGCCGCCTGCATGGCCACGAGCAGCACGCCCTGTACGCCGCCGTTGAACGTGCCGCGCCGCCACGTGCGTCGCGTGCGCTTGTCCCACTTCGAAACGACGCGCGCGAGCCGCGCCTCTTCGCGCGTTTCCGCGCCGAACGCCTTGACGACCGCGTTGCAAGAAATTGCGTCGGCGAGCGCGCCGCCCATCTTCGTGTCCCACGCGTTCGCGAGCCGCGCGGACGGCGCGACGTAGAAGAGCGAAAGCGAGACCGTGATGGCGAGATAGAGCAGGGAACCGAGGCCTACCACGAGTCCCATCACATGCCACTGCAGCGCGAGCAGGACGGTCGAGCCGACCAGCATCACGAGCGAGGGAAAGAGGGCGACGAGCAGCGTGTCGTTGAGCAGGTCGAGCGCCCACATGCCGCGCGTGATCTTGCGCACGGTCGAGCCCGCGAAACTGTTCGCGTGCCAGTCGGTGGAGAAGCGCTGCACACGGTGGAACGCCTGCGTGGCGATCTCGCTCATCATCCTCAGCGTGAGCACGATAATGTTCTGGAATGCTAACTGGCGCATGAGCGTGCCTGCCAGCCCGAGCGCGGTGAGCATCCAGAACGCGGCAATGGCGGCATGCCACGTAGGCGCCGCGCCGCTCGCGGCGTTGCGGGCCAAGGCGTCGACGAGTTCGCCCGCGTAATGCGGCGTGAACACGTCGGCGAGTGCGCCGAACAGCGCGGCGAGCGCCACGGCAAGCACGCGCGCAGGTTGGCGTGTCCAATGGCGCCAGGTGAAGCCGAGAACGTCTCGGAACGTGCGTCCGCCGGAACCGGTCTTTGTCTTTTGGTCGGTCATGGATAGCGTACTCCGGACTTTGCGTCCGGAGGCCCCAATGGAAAGTGGCTACGGAAAATGGGTTCGTGCGTCCTGGCTGCGGCCGGACGCACTACCTCGGAATCACGAAAAGGCTACGCAGCGAAAGTTTGGGCCGCGCGAAAGACCTGATCGGGGCGCAATCGCTGGGTGCAATTACGTCAGTGCCCGCGAAAAACTCGTGGCGAACCCGACATCACGCGAGGCATCGGCATGCCGGCGGCCATCTGAATGTTGTTGATCATCTCAGCCTCCTCGTGGAATCGGGTGAAGGGAAGGGCGCCGCTCAGGCCGGCACCCGTATGAAGATTCTGCCGATTCTAGCAGTGTCGACGCGTTCTTGCTTGCATCGGCTCTTATCTGTGACCAAAAGGAAACGGCGGGAAACGGCGCAGCACGGCACGGCACGAAACGAAACGGCTCAACCCAGGAGCCGCACCGCAACGAAGATTCCGAGTCCCACCAGACCGCCCACGAGCGTGCCGTTGACGCGGATGTACTGGAGATCCTTGCCGAACTGGAGTTCCAGTTTTTTCACGAGCGTTTCGGTGTCCCAGCGCGCGACGACTTCGGAGACGAAAGCGCCGATCTCCTGGCGGTTCGGCACCACGGCGTTGAAGACCATCCGCTGCGCGGACTGGTTGATGAGCGCACGGATATCCGCGCTTTCGTCGATCCATTTGCCGATCGCGATCAGCGCCTGCTCGAGGTAATTCGCCAGCATGCCGTCGCTCGCGCTCAGTTCGGCCCGCACCTTGCCTTCGATCTCCACGCCCAGCCAGTTCAGATACCCTTCGACTACCCCGTTGTCCAGCACGTCCGATTTGATCCGCTCGCCATACTCCAGCAATTGCGGGTCGTCGGCGAGACGGAGCATGAAAGTGTCGAGCATGTCCCGGTATTCGACGCGCCAGGGGTGTTCGGCGTCTTCGCGCGCCTCGTTCATCGTGCTTTGCAGTTCTGCGAGAAAGGCGTTGGTCAACCGCTCGTCGAGCCAGCCTGGCACCCAGCCCGCGCTTTTCTTCGCGACCTTCTGGCGAATGTTGTCCTGGTGGTGATCGAGGAAATGCCGGGCTGTGTCGATCGCGATGTCGAACGCCGCTTCGTGATGGCCGTGCGCGACGAGCACCGACAGCAATCGTGCGACGAGCGGCGCGGCGGCAAACGAATCGATGCCGTTGCGAATCAGGCCCCGGCTGAAGCTTTGCACTTCGTGCTCGCCGAAGAGCGAAAGCAGCGAGGGGAAGAGGCCTTGCAGGCGTTGCGCGACGAGCTTTGCGTTGGCGGGCTCGGTGATCCAGCGTGTCGCCCAGCCGGCGGCATCGACATGTTCGAGCCTCGCCGCCACTTCGGCCGGTGCCAGAAAGTTGCTCGACACGAACCGGCCGAAACTTTCGCCGATGCGCACCTTGTGGCGGGGGATGACCGCCGTATGCGGCAGCGCGACGCCAAACGGATGGCGAAACAGCGACACGACGGCGAACCAGTCGGCGCAGGCGCCCACCATGGCTGCCTCGCTGAACGCGCGCACATAGGCAAGCCACGGTCGCGCCGATTCGAACGCCGACGCCGCCACGAACAGCAGCAGCATCGCGAGCAGCAGCGCGGTGGCCACGATGCGCATGCGCCTGAGTTGCACGACGCGTTCGTCGGCAGGCAAGGGCGCCGCGGGATCGATGGGAGGAACGCTCGCCATGGCGTTGCGGCGCGCTAGGGAAGGAGTTTTGCCAGGTATCCGGACGCGGACGCTGCGGACGCTGCCTTGCGCGAATGCCCGCGGTACAGTCCCTGGATCGTCTGCGGGCCATAAATGCGCTCGAGGCGCCGGACCATGAAGTGGCCGCGCGCAACGCGCTGGAAGTGCTCGGTGAAGATCATGTTCAGAGTCGCGCCGCCGATGGCGCCGACTACCGGCACGATGCTCGAAGCCGACATGTCCGACACCACAAGGCCGAAGCGGGCGACGATCTCGCCCACGAGCTTGGCGATGATCGGCGTGGACGCGTTGACCGCGCCGCGCTCCGTGACGAGTGCGGCGACATCGTGGGTGAGGCGCGTCAGCACGAGGCGTGCGGCATAGTAGTCGACGTTTGCCCGGTCGTGCGGGCCGCGCACGCCGAGCGCGAAGACTTCCAGGCAGGCAAGCCGCGTCTCGATGAGGCCCAGGTCCTCGCCTTCGGCGCGAGCGATCCCGGCGATCGCGCGCAGCATCAGGACCGTGGTGATCGGCAACTCGACGGGCAAGGCCGCCATGCCGAAGAAGCCGCCCACACCGCCCGCGAGGCCGACGACGACATTGTTCAGCCAGTCCGGCGCGGCCTCGGGGGTATCGTCTTCGAGCGAGTCGATCGCGACTTCGAGGCATTTGAGAATCGCCCCGCGAACGCTGTCGCGCAGCCGTTCGTTGAGCGTGCGCGGCAGCCGCTCGACGATCGAATTGATCGGTTGTCCGACATAATCGGCGAGCCGCGCGGCAAAGTGCGGGTTCTCCAGCAGGTCGACGGCGAGTTTGAGATCGCGGCGGTGTTTCGCCGTCAGCGTGCCGTCGACAACCTGGATGGGCGTGTTCATGATTGGCGCAGGGCGGGGCGCAGACCGTTCAGGCTCGCGATGATCGCCGAGCCGTTGCTGATGACCGCGGTGACCTCGGGGCTGACGAGGCCGCCGGGCAGTGCAAGTCCCAGCGCGATCGTGTTCAGTGCCGCCACGATTCCGTAGTTCTGCTTGATGAGGCCGACCGCGCCGCGCGAAATCTCGATCGCCTTGATGAGCTTCCAGAGCGAGTCTTCCATCAGCACGACGTCGGCCGACTCGTGCGTGATGTCGGCGCCGTACTTCATCGCAATGCCGACGTCGGCGAAGCTCAGAGCCGGCGAATCGTTGATTCCGTCGCCCACCATCGCGACGACGCGCCCTTCGCGCTGTAGTTGAAGGATCACCTCGGCCTTGTCCGCCGGCATCATGTTCGCCACCTGGCGGGTCAGGCCGACGCGCTTGCCGACCGCCTTCGCCACGACGGCGTTGTCGCCCGTCAGCATGATCGTGTCGCGGATGCCCATGCCGTGCAGCGTGTCCACGATCTGGCGGCTTTCCGGGCGAATCCGGTCTTCGTAGGCGATCAGGCCCGCGAGCTGGCCGTCGATGGCCACATAAAGCGACGAGCAGCCGCGTTCGTCGATGGCGGCGCGTTCGGCCGCGATGTGATCGACGCGAATATCGTTCTGCCGCAGGAAGCGCTCGCTGCCCACATGCATGTAGTAGCCGTTCACGCGCCCCTCGACGCCGAGGCCGATCCGGTATTCGGTCTCGTCGCAAGGCGGCAGCACGAGCTGCAATTCGCCGCTCTTTTCGCGCAACGCTTCCGCCACGGGATGCTGGAGGCGCGTTTCGGCCGCCACCGCGAGCGCCAGCAGGTGCTCGGGCGAGACATGGCGATTGAACGACTGCATGTTCACGACGTGCGGCGTGCCGACGCTCAGCGTGCCGGTCTTGTCGAACACCACGGTATCGACTTCGGCGAGCTTTTCCATGTGGCCGCCGCTCTTGATGACGATGCCGGCGCGCGCGGCATGGGTCATCGACGAGAGCACGGCGGTCGGCGCCGCGACCCGGATGCCCGTGCCGTAATCGACGATGACGAGCGACAGGAAGCGGTTGAAATCGCGCGAGACGAGCGCGGTGCCGATCGCGAGGCCAAGCGTGGGCAGCACGAGCCGGTCCGCGAAGCGTTCCGCGTGATTCTGCATGCGCGTGTCGCCCACGGGCGCCGAGTCGACCAGGTGGGCGATCTGCCCCGCCGTGGTGTCGTTGCCGACACGGATCGCGCGCAGCGTCAGTTGTCCTTCGCGCAGGATCGTGGCCGCGAACACGACTTCGCCGGCGCCGCGCGAGACGGGCAGCCCCTCGCCGGTGATCGTCTTCTGGTCGATCATGCCGTTGCCGGAGAGGATCTCGCCGTCCACGGGAATCATTTCGCCGGGGTAGACCACGACGGAGTCGTCGATCGCGAGGCTCGTCGCGGGAACGGCCACTACCGTGCCGTCGCGGATCACCCAGGCCGTCTTGTCCTTGAATCCGAGGAGTTCCGTGACGGCCCGCTTCGAACCGGCCGCGGTGAGGTCGCGGATCCAGTCGCCGAGGCGGATCAGCCAGGTAATGACGCCGCCTGTGACGAGGTTGCCCTGGCCGATCGATGCCGTGATCGCCAGCGCGTCCAGGAAGTCGACGTTCAGGCGCCGCTCGCGGCTCCAGACCAGCCAGGCCCGGTGGAAGATCGGCGCGGCGTTGTAGACCATGAGCGGCACGTTGACCGCGATGGCGAATGGGTTGACCGAAAACGAGAGCAGCAGCGAGAGGCTGGGCAACGCGAGCGGCCAGCGGGGCTTCTCGGGCGCAACGTGGCTGCGTGCGGCGCCAACCGCGCTTGCCGAGCCGGTCGGGTCCAGATAGCGCAGCAACTGATCGAGGTCGGCGAGGCTGAAGCCCTCGAGCATTTCGAGCAGTTCGGCGAGCTGATCGCCTTGCTCGCGGTCGTAATGGACGATCAGGCTCGCGCAGTCGTATTTGATCTGCGCTTCGTCGATGAACTCCTGCTGCCGGAGCCACGACAATGCCGATTCCGCGAGCGGCGAGGGGGAGCAAAGCGCCGGGACATGCAGACGCACGCGGCCCGGAATCGCGTGCCGGATCGAAAACTCCATAGCGTGCGGGTCAGGCGGCGGCGCCGCGCGGGGTGGCCGCGGTGGCCGTGGCGGGCGGCTCGGCTGCCGGGCGGCCGTCCTGCTTCAATTCGATGAGGTGGTTCATGGCAAAGAGGCCCAGGGTGACCCACATCGGTGTCGCGGCTTCCGCGCCGATCTCGACGAAAGTCGCCACCGCGAGGCCGCCCACCAGCACGAACTTCAGGTCGATGGTGTTGTCCGTCATCGCCTTGATCTGATAGTCGACTTTCTTGAACAGGTCGACCGTGGCGCGCACCGCTTCCGAGCGTTCGGCCAGGAACTCGGCTTCGGCTTCGATTTTTTGGGCGATTTCCTCGATCTCGTCGCCCGGCCGTGCGGCTTTGACCGTGACGTCGGCCTGCGCGCAACAGCGGTGGAAGTGCGTCTGGAATTCGGCCTCGTGGCTCGGATCGTAGTGGATGACGATGCTGCCGGTGTCCGGCTTCGCCTTCACCTTCGTAATGCCGGGTATGGCCGAGAACACGCTCTGGAACAGCGTGAGAAATTCCGGGTTGTTCTTCGCGGACGGGATCTTCATGCGGATCCGGCCCGGCACCTTGTGCTCGATTCTCACCTCGTGTTTCTTCTTTTTGCTCCGTGCTGCCCGCGCGGCTTCGTCGCTCTCGCGCGACGCGGCGTGCGCCTCGGGCTCGTGCGTCGAGGTAGTGAGCGGTGCGTTGGGGGAGGGATCGTCAGGTACGGGATGACTCATGGGCAACGTTCGATAGTGCCAGGGCGCGGTCGGCGGGTGTGCGGCCGCGCGGAGGTTCCGGAAAGCGTGCTTCCTGAAAGGCGCGCGCAGGCCTCGCAACGAGGAAGGGGCGCAAAGTTGCGGGCGACCCTGCGGGCGCCCGCTGCCGTCATGCGCTGCTCAGGCCTTTGCGGCTTCAGCGGCCGGAACGACTTCGCCCGCGGCTGCCACTTCTTCGGCTTCGACTTCGGCTGCGATATCGCTCATCTGCTCCCGGACCTCGCCAACCGCCGACCGTGCCTTGCGGCCGAGCTTGTAAGCACCACGAACGGTTCGGTTGAAGAGCGGCTGAATGCGATCGCCGAGACCCGGCAGATACTTCGGGGCGAGCGCGGCGGCCGCGCCGATCAGAATGCCGGGAATCAGTGCGCTTTCGAGGATAGCGGCACCGACCACCACGACGCCGATCGTCGCCACTTTCGACTGCATGTCGTCGCCCCTGGGAGCCGCATCGCCGTGCTCGTCCTCAACCGTGTGTGCGTGGTCAGCGTGAGCGCTCGCGCCGTTGAGCTCGACTTTGTACTTTCCCATGATCCGGTCGTTCCTTTCACCTGAGGTCTAGAGACGAATCGGGCGACCGCGAGCGGTCGCCCCATGCCAGTTGATTGTTTTGTACGCCCGAACTGTGACACGCAGGTTACGTCGCGGGGCATTTCGTTCGAAGACCTATGCGAATGACGCAAATGAAAAGTGATGGAGGTTATTCGTAGGTTTTTTGAAAGTCACCAGGGCGAATAGAGATGTTCGCTGCGAGCCGGCATCCCTATGACGAATGCGAATCGAGACGGCGCACACTAGCGATAATCGGGACCGCGCACGAATAATCTTCGTGGCTGACCCGGTACTCCCTGTATGCGGCAGGAATGATGGTCGGCATCGGGTGATCTTCACGCGTCGCTGCCGATTCCAATGCCGGCGCGTCAGGCAGTCGTTTTCGGAGTGCTGATGAGTATGAGATTAGGATGGCTAACGGTATATGAGCTGCGGAAAACGGCTGTATACGTTGGAGATGCTGTCATCAAATCATGGATTTAGCGAGACGAAGGTAGACGATCGCCTCGCCAAAAACCAGATTACTTCAACGGGTTATGGCCGTCCTGAGACGTGCTGAGCATCCGCTCCACATACCGCGCAATCAAATCGATCTCCAGATTCACTTTCGTCCCTGCCTGAAGATGCTTGAGCGTCGTAACCTCGACCGTGTGCGGGATCAGGTTGATCGAGAATTCGCAGCCGTCCGCGCGGTCTTCCACCGAGTTGACCGTGAGGCTCACGCCGTTCACCGTCACCGATCCTTTGTACGCGAGGTAGCGACCGATCTCGGCGGGCGCGAGAACGCGCAGTTCGTGCGATTCACCCACCGGCGCGAAGCGCGTGACGGTGCCAAGGCCGTCCACGTGGCCCGAGACGATGTGGCCGCCCAGCCGGTCGTGCGCGCGCAGCGCCTTTTCGAGGTTGACTTCGCCCGTGGCCGCGAGGCCCACGGTGCGGTTCAGGCTCTCGCGCGAAACGTCGACGTCGAAGCTCGTCGCGGTTTTTTCGACGACGGTCATGCAAGCCCCCTGGATCGCGATGCTGTCGCCGATCTGGACGTCGTCCATGCCGAGCGCGCCCGCATTCACGCTCAGGCGCACGCCTGCATCGGCGTCGCTGCCGAGCGGTTTGATCGATTCGATGCGGCCCACCGCCGCGACGATTCCGGTAAACATCGTGCTGTTCCTTATGTTCGGTTCGTTGATGGAAGCGGCGGCCGCGGCACCGGTCAGGGCGCGTCCGCTTGCGAGGCTTCGGCGCGCTCGATGCGCGCGAGGAGGCGCAGGTCGTCGCCGAGGCGATCGACCGAGTGGTACTTCAGCCGCATGCGCGCGTCCAGCGACGCCGGCGCGGCAATGTCGATCATGCCGAGCGCGTTGGTGCCGAGCAGCGACGGCGCGAGGTAGACCAGCAGTTCGTCCACGCAGCCTTCGCGCAGGAGCGACCCGTTGAGCTTGTAGCCGGCTTCCACATGCAGTTCGTTTACGCCGCGCGCGGCGAGCTCGCTCAGCATGGCGGGCAGGTCCACCTTGCCTTGCGCATTGCCGAGCGGCACCAGTTCCGCGCCGCGCGCGCGCAGCGCTTCGGCGCGCGCTTCGTTGTGCTCGTCGAGCGAGGCGCAGAACACGAGCGTTGGCGCGCCCACGAGGATCTGCGCTTCGGGCGGCACGTCGAGCCGGCTGTCCACGAGCACGCGCTTCGGCTGGCGGGGTGTGTCGATGGCGCGCACGGTCATGCGCGGGTCGTCTTCCTTGACCGTGCCGATGCCGGTGAGGATGGCCGAGGCGCGCGCGCGCCATGCATGTCCGTCCGCGCGTGCCGCCTCGCCGGTGATCCACTGGCTTTCGCCCGAGGGCAGGCCCGTGCGGCCGTCGAGCGACGCTGCGATCTTCATGCGCACCCACGGGCGCTTGCGCACCATGCGCGAAACGAAGCCGATGTTCAGCTCGCGCGCTTCGTTGGCGAGCAGGCCGCAGCGCACGTCGATGCCCGTCTCCCGCAGCATCGCAAGGCCGCGTCCCGACACGAGCGGATTCGGGTCTTCCATCGCCGCGATCACGCGGCCGACCTTCGCTTCGATCAACGCGTTCGCGCAGGGCGGCGTGCGGCCGAAATGGCTGCACGGTTCGAGCGTCACGTAGGCCGTCGCGCCGCGCAGGTCGTGGCCGCGCCCGCGGGCGTCCTTCATCGCCTGGATTTCGGCGTGATCCTGGCCGGCCGGCTGCGTGTAGCCTTCGCCGATCACCTCGCCGTCCTTCACCAGCACGCAGCCGACGCGCGGATTCGGATCGGTCGTGTAAAGGCCGCGCGCCGCGAGAGCGAGCGCGCGCTCCATGTGGAGGAAATCGGTTTGCGAGAACATCGTCGTGCTTTCTCCGCGGCGGCGGGTCGGGTGAGCCGGGCGCGCAGCGCCCGGTGATGGCATGGCGGCAGCTCCGGCGCGATTCAGGCGGCGAAGGCGCGACGCGCGGCGGCGATCGTTGCGTCGATCGTCGCGTCGTCGTGCGCGCTCGACACGAAGCCTGCCTCGTAAGCCGACGGCGCGAAGTACACGCCCGCGTCCAGCATCTGATGGAAGAAGCGGTTGAAGTGCGCAATATCGCTCTTCGTAACTTCGGCGAAGCGGGTGGGGACCTTGTCGGCGAAGTAGAGGCCGAACATGCCGCCCACCGCGTCGGCCGCGAACGGCACCTTCGCATTGCGCGCCGCTTCGGTGAGGCCTTGCGCGAGACGTGCCGTTTGTGCCGAGAGCTTCTCGTAGAAGCCGGGCGCCTGGATCAGTTGCAGCGTCTTGAGGCCGGCCGCGACCGCAACCGGGTTGCCCGAGAGCGTGCCCGCCTGGTAGACGGTGCCGTTGGGCGCGAGATGGTCCATGATCTCGCGCCGGCCGCCGAATGCCGCCGCGGGCATGCCGCCGCCGATCACCTTGCCGAGGCACACCATGTCGGCCTCGACGCCATAGAGTGCCTGCGCGCCCTTGAGGCCCACGCGGAAGCCGCACATCACTTCGTCGAAGATCAGCACGGCGCCGTGCTTCGTGCAAAGGCTGCGCAGTGCGCCGATGAACTCGGGCGTGCCCTTCACGAGATTCATGTTGCCGGCCACCGGCTCGACGATCACGGCGGCGATCTCGTCGCCGAAGGCCTTGAACGCCTCTTCCAGCGCGGCCACGTTGTTGTATTCAAGCACCGTGGTGTGCTTCGCGATGTCGACGGGCACGCCCGCCGAAGTCGGATTGCCGAACGTGAGGAGGCCCGAGCCCGCCTTCACGAGCAGGCTGTCGGCATGGCCGTGGTAGCAGCCTTCGAACTTCACGATGCGGTCGCGCTTCGTGTAGCCGCGCGCGAGGCGCAGCGCGCTCATCGTGGCCTCGGTGCCGCTCGATACCATGCGCACCTGCTCCATCGAGGGCACGAGCTTGCAGATTTCCTCGGCAATCTCGATCTCGGCTTCGGTCGGCGCGCCGAACGAGAAACCGTTCTTCAGCACGCGCTCGACGGCTTCGAGCACTTCGGGATGAACGTGACCCAGGATCATCGGGCCCCATGAGCCGATGTAGTCGATATAGCGCTGGCCGTCGGCGTCCCAGAAGTACGGTCCTTGCGCGCGCTCGATGAAGCGCGGCGTGCCGCCGACCGAGCGAAACGCCCGCACGGGCGAGTTGACGCCGCCGGGAATGGTGCGCTGCGCGCGTTCGAAGAGAGCGTCGTTGCGGGACTGCGTGCTGGACTGAGTGTTCGACATGGGAGCTGGACCTGCGTGTAGGGTGTGGCGCGCGGCGCGACGGTCTCGCGCGGCGTAGGGAGGATCTGCTCAAATTGTACCGGAGTCGCCGGGATGGGGCCGACGCCCGGTCAGTTGGGCCCAGCGCTTCTCCAGCGCGCCTTCGGCAATCGGCTTGATGCGGGTCCCGGAGCTCTGGGCGTCCCAGGTCTGCACCGAGAACGGATGCACGCGCAGCGCGTCGCGGCCGATCACGACCTCGTGGCTCGCGTCCACGAGCCAGTCGTAAACGAAATCGATGCACAGGCGGTAGCCCCGCTTGTAGGCCGCGTCGGGCACCTCGTAGGGCGCGCGCGTCACGTAGCCCGAGCCGAAGAGGCCGCGCGGCTCGGACGCCACGCGGTGCACGAACACACGGTCGCCCGGCAGGATGCCGCGCGCGAAGCCGCAGCCCCAGGTGTCGGCAACCGCCTCTCCCAGCCGTACGCGTCGCGCTACCTCGGGGAGTTCGGGCCAGGGCCACTTCTTGGGGCTCCAGATCAGCAGGAAGGCGGTCATCGGTCGGGCTGCGCGCAACGCGCTGGCATAAAACCGGCAGCTTACCGTGAAGGCTCGCACATAGGCGTTTTTAAGCGTCGGGTACAATTCCCTCATTCGACGCCGCTTTGCGCCACCCGCATTGCGCGCCTTTGACTGATACGGCCGTCGCGCACCGCCGGCGGCTCGTTCCCGCACGCTCCCATGCCTCATTCCATACGCCGCCGGCCCGACGTCCGGCTGATCCTGCTGCTTGGCGCGCTCGCGGCCTGCGGCCCGCTCGCGACGGACATGTACCTGCCGAGCCTGCCCGCCATCGCGAAGGCCTTCGGGGTATCGGCGTCCGCGGCGTCCGCGACGCTCACGAGCTTCATGGCCGGTTTCTCGATCGGCATGCTGCTGTACGGGCCGCTCTCCGATGCCTACGGCCGGCGTCCGGTGCTGCTCGGCGGCATCGCGCTCTTCACCGTGGCGAGTATCGCGTGCTGGCTGTCGTTCTCGGTGGGCGAACTCACGATCGTGCGCTTTCTGCAGGCGCTCGGCGCCGGTGCCGCCTCGGTGCTCGCGCGTGCCATTGCCCGCGACGCGCACGAGCCGTCCGACGCCGCGAGAGTGCTGTCGATGGTCGCCATCGTCACGGCGATCGGCCCGCTGCTCGCGCCGTTGCTCGGCGGCCAGTTGCTGCTGCTCGGCGGCTGGCGCATCGTGTTCGTTGCGCTGACGCTGTTCGGCATGGCCTGCGCCGTTGCGGCCTGGCTGCGCGTGCCCGAGACCTGGCCGCCCGAGAAGCGCGAAAGCGGCGCGGTCCTGCGCTCGTTCGCGGCTTATGGGCGGTTGCTGCGCGATCCGCTGGTCTGGGGGCACATGATCTGCGGCGGCATGGCGTTCGCGGCGATGTTCACCTACATCTCGGCCACGCCGTTCGTCTATATCGAGTACTTCCACGTGACGCCGCAGCATTACGGCTTCTTTTTCGGCCTGAACATCCTCGGCATCATGCTCGGCAATTTCCTGAACACGCGCTTCATCGGCCACATGGGCACGCTGCGCATGGTGTCGATCGCGTCGCTCGTGAGCATCGTGGCGTCGTTCTTCGTCGCACTGGCCTGCCTCACCGGGCTCGGCGGGCTGTGGTCGATCGTGGCCGGCCTGTTCTTCGTGGTGGGCGTGGTGGGGCTGCTCGGCGCGAATTGCGCGACCGATCTCATGTATCGCTATCCGGTCAATGCGGGCGCGGCGGCGGCCGTGTTCGGCGCGGCGCAGCTCGGTCTCGGCGCGTTCGCGAGCGTGATGGTGGGCTGGTTTCCGGGCGTGTCGCCGTTCGGCATGGGCTGCACGATCGGCGTGTTCGGCGCGCTGACCTGGGTTGGCCGCCGCGTGGTGATCAAGTGGCATGGCCGGCCCGCGCCGGGGCAGGCGCAGCCAGCTTCGGTCTGAGCTGTTCGCCGCAACGGCAACGACAATGAAAATGGGACGCCGAGGCGTCCCATTTTTCTATACGGCGATACGCGGCGAGGGTGGCGCGCTTACTCCCGCGCGATCGACGAGGCGCCGTGGCTCAGCCAGTCGAGCACGGCGGAAGCATCGTCGTCGGCCTGTTCGCGCGCACGCTCGACGGCGTCGTGCATGCCGCCGTCCGACGACGCGCGGCGGATCGCGACGCCCACGGCGAGGATATCGATCATCAGCAGATGCAGGACGCGCGAGATCATCGAGAGCTGCGACTCGCGCATTTCGATGTGATCGGTTTCGAGCGCAACGGTCGCGCGCTTCGCGAGCGGCGTGTTGCTCGAGGTGATCGCAATGACCTTCGCGCCGGACTGCATGGCGACGTCGAGCACGCGCAGGAGTTCGGGCGCGCGGCCCGACTTCGAAACCGCCACGATCACGTCGCCCTTGCCGAGCAGGGCGGCGGAGGCCGCCTGCATGTACAGGTCGCCGTAGGCGATGGTCGGGATGCCGAAGCGGAAGAACTTGTAGTGCGCGTCCTGGGCGACGATGTGCGAGTTGCCGAGGCCGTAGAACTCGATGCGGCGCGCGCCGTTGAGCAGCGTGATGGCTTCCTCGACGTGCTCGAAGTTCAGATGCTCGCGCAACTGCAGGATGGCCGAGACGGTGTTGTCGAGCACCTTCGCGCCGAAATCGGTGGCCGTGTCGCCCAGATGCACCTGGCTGTGGCTCACGGGAATCGTGCCGGTGAGGCCCGTGGCGAGCTTGAGCTTGAAGTCCGAGAGCCCCTGGCAGCCGAGCGAGCGGCAGAAGCGGATCACCGTGGGCTGGCTCACGTCGGCCTTGCGCGCGATGTCGACGATCGGGTCGTTGATGATCGAGCGCGGATGGTTCAGCGCGAGGTCGGCCACGCGGCGCTCGGCCGGCGTGAGCGCGTCGCGCATCTGGCGGATGCGCTCGAACACGGCCGACGAGCCGCCGCCGGCGCGATTCGACAACTGCTCCGCAAGGATCGCGGAGACGCCGAGGAACGCCGGATATTCGGCGGTGATGACGTAGGTCGGGATATTCGCAAGATAGGCGTCGAAGCGTCCCTTGGCCTCGAAGCGCTGGCGGAACGACGAGCGCGTGAAGAGCTCGCCCAGGCGCGGCACCACGCCGCCGCCGATGTAGATGCCGCCGAGCGAGCCGAGCGTCATGGCGATGTTGCCCGCGAAGCTGCCGAGAATGCCGCAGAAGCACTCGACCGTTTCGAGCGCGAGCGCTTCGCCCTCATGCGCGCGCTTCACGACTTCCGCGGTGTCGAGGTTTGCTGGCAGACGCTTCTTGTCGCGCGCGGCGAGCGCGCGATAGATCAGTTCGAGGCCGGGGCCCGCGCAGACGCGCTCGAACGAGACATGCGGCCACTTCTTGCGCGCGAACTGCAGCACGACATCTTCGCGTTCGTCCTGGGGCGAGAAGCTGGCGTGGCCGCCTTCGCTGCCGAGCGCGATCCAGCGGTCGTCGGCGGGAATGAGGCCCGAAACGCCGAGGCCCGTGCCCGGCCCGAGCAGGCCGATCACGCTGTTCTGGCGGCGCTGGCCGCCGCCCACCTGAACGCGCTGGGTGTCGGTGAGGCCCGGCAGCGCCATGGCGAGCGCGGTGAAGTCGTTGACGACGAGCAGCGTGTCGAAGCCGAGCGCGCGGCGCGTGGCTTCGATCGAAAAGGTCCAGTCGTGGTTGGTCATGCGGACCTGGTCGCCGTCGACCGGGTTCGCGATCGCAATGGCCGCATGGTTCACGCGGCCGATCTTCGTGTCCTTCAGGTATTGCCGGATTACGTCCGCGACGCCGGGATAGTCGGCGCACGGATAGACACGCACCTGGCCGATCTCGCCCGGGCCGGTCTCTAGCGCGAAGCGCGCATTGGTACCGCCGATATCGGCGAGCAGCCTCGGTCCGTCGGCGTGCTGGCCCGCGCCAGGGGCGGTTTTATTAGGCACACCAGTAGACATCGAGTCTCACTCCCTTGTCGTTCGCCAGCTTCGAGATGGCGTTATTTTGTTCCGCCGCGGCGGCTTGTTGCAAAACGTCCAGCTTGCGCTGACCGGCGATCAGCAGGAAAAGCCGGTCGACCTGGCGCAGCGCCTGCATCGACCAGGACACGCGCGCGTGCGGCGCGGTCTGCGGATGGACGGCCACGAACGGGCGCGCCGTGGTGATCGCCTCGTGCCACTCGGGCGCGTCCGCGAAGATCGACGCCGTGTGGCCGTCCTCGCCCATGCCGAGCACGGCGACGTTGGGCAGGAGGCGCTGCGGGTCGGCATTGAGCGCGGCCACGTGGGCGTCCAGCGTCTGGCTTACGTCCACGAGCGGCAGGAAGCGCGCCTGCGCGGCTTCGTTTTTCAGCAGCGTTTCGTGGACGAGGCGTGAGTTGCTGGCCGCGTCCGTTTCCGGCACCCACCGGTCGTCGACGAGCGTGATGTCGGTGCGGGCCCAGTCGAAGCGGTGCGTCGACAAGGTCTCGAGGAAGGGGCGCGGGCTCGTGCCGCCGGAAACGGCGAGCGTCGCACGGCGCGCACCGGTTCCGGGCGCGGCGCTCTGAGCGGCGAGCGATGCATGTAGCGCATCGCCCACGGCTCGCGCCAGCGCGTCGGATTGGACGCGCGGGTCGTCGAATACGTGAAGCTCGATCACTTCTCCTCCAAGCAGCTTTTTTGTAGGTTTCGGATGATAGCCATCAATCGGTCGGTTGCCGGCGCGCGAGGCGCGCCGTTTTGCAGCGTGTTCAGTTCTCTTCTTCGAGCCAGCAGGTGCCGTGCTGCGCGAGCATCGCGCTCGCCGCCGCCGGGCCCCACGTGCCGGCCGCATAGGGTTTCGGCGCGCGCGTGGACGTGGCCCACTCGTTCAGGATCGGCTCGACCCACTTCCAGGCCGCTTCCTGCTCGTCGCGGCGCACGAAGAGCGCGAGGCGCCCGTTGATGACGTCGAGCAGCAGGCGCTGGTAGGCCTCCATCTGGCCTTCGCGGAAGAACTCGTCGAACGCGAGGTCCAGATGCACGCTCGCGAGGTTCATCCCTTCGCCGGGTTGTTTCGCGAGGCAGTAGAGGCGAATGTTCTCGTTCGGCTGCAGGCGGATCACGAGCCGGTTCGCGCCGGAACGCAACGCCGGCGCGCCGAGTGCGGAATGCGGCACGGGGCGGAAGTTCACCACGATCTCGGCCACCCGATCGGCAAGCCGCTTGCCGGTGCGCAGGAAGAACGGCACGCCGGCCCAGCGCCAGTTCTCGATCTCGACCTTCAGCGCGACGAAGGTCTCGGTGCGGCTGTCGGTTTTGACGCCGGGCTCCGTGGCATAGGCCGGCACGGCCTGGCCGCGGATCACGCCCGCATGGTACTGGCCGCGCACCGCGACCTTGCCGATGTCGTTGGCGTCGATGGGCTTGAGCGCGCGCAGCACGCGCAGCTTCTCGTCGCGCACCGAGTCGGAGTCCATCGAGTGCGGCGGCTCCATGGCGACGATCGAGAGCAGTTGCAGCAGGTGATTCTGCACCATGTCGCGCAGCGCGCCGGTGTTGTCGTAGAAATCGCCGCGCGCCTCGACCCCGAGTTCCTCCGCGATCGTGATCTGGATGCTTTCCACCCACTCGCGGCGCCACAGCGGCTCGAAGAGCGCATTGCCGAAGCGCAGCGCGAGCAGGTTCTGCACCGGCTCCTTGCCGAGGTAGTGGTCGATCCGGTAGATCTGGCCTTCGGCGAAGATCTCGCCCACGGCGTCGTTGATCGCGTTGGACGACTTCAGGTCGTAGCCCAGCGGCTTCTCCAGCACGATGCGCGCGTTTTCGTTCAGGCCGACGGCGGCGAGCGCGCGGCAGATCGGCACGAACAGCGACGGGCCCGTGGCGAGATAGAACACGCGGATGCCGGGCAGCGCTTCGATGCCGTCGCGCAGCATCGCGAAGTCTTCGGCGCGCGAGAGATCCAGCTTCACATATTCGATGCGCGCGAGAAAGCTCGCCCAGGCAGCCTCGTCGAGGCCGTTCTTCGAGACGTGCGGCTTGACGTGCGCGTCCACCCACTGGATGTACTCGGCGCGGTTCTCTTCGTGGCGTGCGACGCCCACGATCCTGCCCGGCTCCGCAAGCATGCCCGAACGGTGGGCTTCATACAGGGCCGGCAGGATCTTGCGCATCGACAGGTCGCCGGTCGCGCCGAAAAGAACGAACGTGAAGCCCGAATCGGTCTGGAATTGCATAGTCTCCGTCACAGTCCTGGGGGCCGCTGCAGGGGGAAGTCGGGCGGCCGTAGTCCGATAAATTTTTTTTTGACACTGAATTGTAGTTTAACTACAATCCAAATCAAGAGGTAACGTTCATTCGATGAAAAAAGCGTGGCGGCCTGCGGTGCGGGGCGGTCTGACGTGATTTCGCGAGCGGACGGAACATCCCTCATGTTAAAGGACAATGAACTTGTCGATGCGCGAGCCGGTTGGCCGGATCGCCGCCATGAGGGGGTTGGCCGCGTGACGCAAGCGGCGCCTCGACCTGCCGGGGGCAAGCAACCTGTGATCTTGCCCGCCGGCCGGTGAAAATCAAAAGAGGAGACAGTCAGTTGCATTCCAAACCACTCATCTCTTGAGCGTCCAGCGGCCGGAAACCGGCTCGCGGCTCGCGCACGTTTAGTGAAAACACGCGCGCGCGGCACTCCGGCGCCCGACCGTCCAGTGTTTTGCCTGTTTTTGTGCCTGTTTTAACCACACCGCACCCTGGCGACATCAGGGGCCAAACTTTTTTTGTTCAGGTGTCTGGAGGAGATAAGCAATGAAATTCCGAGCGATCATGGGCGCCCTGTGCGCCGCAGGTCTGATGGGTAGCGTGGTTACCGCGCAAGCGGCCGAGTCCCTCGAAGTGCTGCACTGGTGGACGTCGGGCGGCGAATCGAAGGCCGTCGGCGTGCTCAAGGACGACATGCAGAAGCAGGGCTATGTGTGGAAGGACTTCGCGGTCGCCGGTGGTGCGGGCGCGGCAGCCATGACCGCACTGAAGACCCAGGTGATTTCGGGCAATGCGCCGAGCGCCGCCCAGATCAAGGGTCCGCTGATCCAGGAATGGGCTGAGCAGGGCGTGCTGGTGCCGATCGATTCGGCCGCCACCGACTGGAAAGCCAACCTGCCGCCGCAGATCGACAAGATCATGCACGCCGACGGTCACTACGTCGCCGCGCCGTTCTCGGTGCACCGCGTGAACTGGGTGTGGATCAACAAGGCTGCGCTCGACAAGGTGGGCGGCAAGGTGCCGACCACGTGGCCGGAATTCTTCGCGCTCGCCGACAAGATGAAGGCTGCCGGCATCCAGCCGGTCGCCGCCGGCGGCCAGCCGTGGCAGGATCTGACGCTGTGGGAAGACGTGGTCCTCTCGCAGGGTGCGGACTTCTACAAGAAGGCGATCGTCGATCTGGACCAGAAGACCCTGACGTCGCAGCAGATGGTCGGCGTGTTCGACACGGTTCGCAAGATCGAGTCGTACATGGATAACGGCCGCACGGGCCGCGACTGGAACCTCGCCACGGCGATGGTCATCAACGGCAAGGCCGGCATGCAGTTCATGGGCGACTGGGCGAAGGGCGAGTTCGCGAACGCGAACAAGCAGCCGGGCACGGACTATGTCTGCGCGCCGGTGCCGGGCACCTCGAAGGGCTACACGTTCAACGTCGACTCGTTCGTGTTCTTCCAGCAGAAGGGCGAGAAGGCGGCGACGGCTGGCCAGCTCGCGCTCGCGAAGACCATCATGAGCCCCGCGTTCCAGGAGCAGTTCAGCCTGTACAAGGGTTCGATCCCGGTCCGTCTGGGTGTGGACATGAGCAAGTTCGATGCGTGCGGCAAGCAGTCGTACGCGGATGAGCAGACCGCGATCAAGGCTGGCGGCTATGTGCCGTCGCTTGCTCACGGCATGGCTCAGCCGGATGCGACCGCCGGTGCGATCACCGACGTCGTGACGAAGTTCATGAACTCCGACGAAGACTCGAAGAGCGCAGTCGAAGCGCTCGCCAAGGCAGCAAAGACGAAGTAAGCAGGGTGAGTTCCGCGCGCGGTGTGTAGGTGTCTATGCCGCGCCGCGCGCGGCGCCCTGGGCATGACGGTTCAGCCCGAACCTTTTCCCGTGCGAAACGGGCCTTCGCGCCGCTTGTGAACCCCAAGCGCGCACCGGCGCCGCGACGCACCGTACCAGGAGTTGCGCAGTGACTGCTTCTCTTAGCGGCAACGGCAAGGCGGCCACGCCTGCCAACCGCCGCACGTCGCCCATGGCGGCGCTTGCAGACCGCTGGATTCCGAAGCTGGTGCTTTCGCCCAGCATTCTGATCAGCCTCGTGTTTGTCTACGGCTTCATCGCCATTACCGGCTATCTCTCGCTGTCCGATTCGCGATTGATGCCGCGCTACGATTTCGCGGGATTCGACCGCTATAGCGAGCTTTTCTCCAACGACGTCTGGTGGACGTCGGCGCAGAATCTCGGCTGGTTCGGCATTCCGTTCATTGCGATCTGCGTGATCCTCGGCCTCTTTCTCGCGATCCTGCTCGACCAGCAGATTCGTCAGGAGGGCGCGCTGCGCGCGGTTTTCCTCTACCCGATGGCGCTTTCGTACATCGTGACCGGCACGGCCTGGCAGTGGATCTTCAATCCGGACCTCGGCCTCCAGCAGGTGATGCACCAGTGGGGCTGGACGAGCTTCCAGCTCGGCTGGCTCAACGACCCGGACAAGGCCATCTTCTGTATCGTGGTCGCGGCCGCCTGGCAGTCCACCGGCTTTTGCATGGCGCTCTTTCTCGCCGGCCTGCGCGGCGTGGACAGCGAAATCTTCAAGGCCGCCCAGGTGGACGGCGCGACGCTGCCCACGATCTACCGCAAGATCGTGATTCCGAGCATGCGTCCGGTGTTCTTTTCGGTGCTGCTGATCCTGTGCCACATCACGATCAAGACGTTCGACCTCGTCGTCGCGCTCACTGCGGGCGGTCCGGGCACGTCGTCGTCGCTGCCCGCCATCTTCATGTACACGTTTTCGTTCAACCGCGGGGAGCTCGGCGTCGGCGCCGCGTCGTCGATGATGATGCTTGCAACCGTGGTGGCCGTGCTCGTGCCGCTGATGTACCTGGAATCGAGGAGCACGCGCAATGCAGCCTAAGATGAAGGTAAGCCGCGTGGTCATCTACGCGGTACTGATCCTGTTCGCGTTGTACTTCCTCTTCCCGCTTTACGTGATGCTCTCGACGTCGCTGAAGACGCTCGACGAACTGCACGCGGGCAACATGCTCACGCTGCCCGCCCACCCGACCTTCGCGCCGTGGGTGAAGGCCTGGGCCGAGGCCTGCACGGGCGTGCGCTGCGACGGCATGCAGCCGTTCTTCATGAACTCCGTGAAGATGGTGATTCCGGCCGTGCTGATCTCGTCGATCATCGGCGCGTTCAACGGCTATGTGCTCACGCACTGGCGCTTCCGCGGGGCCGATGCGCTCTTCACGATGCTGCTGGTGGGCTGCTTCATTCCGTTCCAGGCGATCCTGCTGCCGATGGCGCGCCTTGAGGGCTTCTTCGGCCTCTCGAACACGATCGGCGGCCTCGTGCTCGTCCACGTCGTGTACGGCATCGCGTTCACGACGATGTTCTTCCGCAACTTCTACGTGAGCGTGCCCGCCGAACTCGTGAAGGCCGCGCGCATCGACGGCGCCGGCTTCTTCATGATCTTCACGCGCATCATGCTGCCGATCTCGCTGCCCATCTTCATGGTGTGCCTGATCTGGCAATTCACGCAGATCTGGAACGACTTCCTGTTCGGTATCGTGTTCTCGGGCGTCGATTCGATGCCGATCACGGTGGCGCTGAACAATCTCGTGAACACGTCCACGGGCGTGAAGGAATACAACGTCGACATGGCCGGCGCGATTATCGCCGCGCTGCCCACGCTGCTCGTCTACGTGATCGCCGGCCGCTACTTCGTGCGCGGCCTCACGGCGGGCGCGGTGAAGGGCTAACAAGCTCATTCGATTAAAGGATTCATAGTATGGCAAGCCTTTCCATTCGCGACGTCTACAAGACCTACCCGAACGGGGTGCCCGTCCTCAAGGGCGTCAACATCGACATCGAAGACGGCCAGTTCCTGATTCTGGTCGGCGGCTCGGGTTGCGGGAAGTCGACGCTCCTGAACATGATCGCGGGTCTCGAAACCGTCACCAAGGGCGAGATCTGCATGGACGGCAAGGTCGTCAACAACCTCTCGCCGAAGGACCGCGACATTGCGATGGTGTTCCAGTCGTACGCGCTCTATCCGTCGATGACGGTGCGCGAGAACATCTCGTTCGGCCTCAATATCCGCAAGGTGCCGAAGGCCGAGCAGACGCAGATCGTCGACCGCGTGTCGAGCATGCTGCAGATCCAGCACCTGCTCGATCGCAAGCCGGGCCAGCTCTCGGGCGGCCAGCGCCAGCGCGTTGCAATGGGCCGTGCGCTCGCGCGCGATCCGATCATGTTCCTGTTCGACGAGCCGCTTTCGAACCTCGATGCGAAGCTGCGCATCGAGATGCGCTCCGAAATCAAGCTGCTGCACCAGCGCGTGGGCAAGACGATCGTCTACGTGACGCACGACCAGATCGAGGCCATGACGCTTGGCGACCGCATCGCCGTCATGAAGGACGGCATCGTCCAGCAGTTCGGCGCGCCGCAGGACATCTACGATTCGCCATCGAACCTGTTCGTCGCCGGCTTCATCGGCGCGCCGCCGATGAACTTCATCAACGGCAAGCTCGTGGAGCAGGGCTCGGGCGTGGGCCTCGAACTGGATACGGGCGTGGCGCGCAACGTGCTGAACCTGCCGTTCGACGCGAACAAGGTGCGCGGCCACATCGGCCAGGAAGTGGTGCTGGGCCTGCGCCCCGAGCGCATCACCGACGCGCGCAGCTCGCACGACGGCCATGGCCACGAACTGCAGCGCCACACGGTGAAGGTGGACGTGATCGAGCCGACCGGCCCGGACACGCTCGTGTTCGCGCAGATCAACGGCAAGCGTGTGGTGAGCCGCGTGCACCCGGGCTCGAATCCGCAGCCGCTCAACAACATGGAACTGCTGTTCGACGTGTCGAAGGCCGTGTTGTTCGATCCGAAGACGGAAGAACGCGTCGCCTGAACCGGGCGGTGCGGTTCAGAATGAAAAGCCTCACGTGCGGGTCGCACGTGAGGCTTTTTTCATGTCCGCGGCTGATCGGGACGACGGCGCGCTGCTTCAGCGCTACAACTGCGGATGATGCTGATGATGTCCCGGCGCGTGCGGCTGCAGCAGCACGAGCACGGCGCCGGCGCCGCCGTCGTGCGGCCGGGCCTGGCAGAACGCGATGACCTCCTCCTTCTGCACGAGCCAGGCGCGTACCTTGCCCTTGAGCACCGGCTCCTTGCCGACCGAGCCGAGCCCCTTGCCGTGGATCACCCGCACGCAGCGCAGGCCGCGCTTGCCGGCTTCGCGGATGAACGCCTGCAGCGCCTCGCGCGCTTCCTCGCGGCGCATGCCGTGCAGGTCCAACTGGGCCTGCACGATCCACGTGCCGCGCCGCAGCTTCTTCACGACCTCGGCACTGACACCGGGGCGGTGGTAGTAGAGCGAGTCGTCGGTATCGAGGAGCGTTTCGGGATCGAAGTCGTCGGAGATCGCTTCATGCAGCACGGCCTGTTCGTCCCGCTGCGTCTGCAGCGGCAGCGGCACGGGCGGCGCGCGCCGCGCGGGCGGGCGCGGCGGCGCATTCAGAGGCGCGACGGCGCCGATTTCGCGGCGAAAGAGGTCGCTGTCGGCGGCGGCTTCCACGCGGGCGGCCTGAGTGGCGGCGCGCTCGCGTTCGCGCTGGCGCGTCTCTTTTTTCAGCGCGTCGCGCAGGCCGCCGAGTCCGGCGAAGCCCGCTTGCGACTTGCCGCCGGTTTCGCTCGCTGGAGCCGCCGGGGCAGGCGCGGGCTCGGCTGCGCGTGCAGGAGCGGGGCGCTTGGGTTCGCCGGGATGAGGCACGTTCTTCGGCATGACAGAAGGCGCGGAAGGGGTGGGATGGATCGGGGTCGGCGCCAAAGAAAAGGGCCGCCGGCTGGCTGGCCGCGGCCCTCGTTCCGGCGCGCCAGCCGCCGGTGGCTCGGCTTAGCGCTCGGCTTCGGCGCTCATGACGTGCGGCTGGCCGATCTCGTCGACGGTTTCGAGGTAGCGCTGCGCGTCGAGCGCGGCCATGCAGCCCGTGCCGGCGCTCGTGATCGCCTGGCGGTAGACGTGGTCCTGCACGTCGCCCGCGGCGAACACGCCCGCCACGCTCGTGCCGGTGGCGTTGCCGCTCAGGCCGCCGTTCGTGATGATGTAGCCGTTCTTCATTTCGAGCTGGCCCTCGAAAATGTCGGTGTTCGGCTTGTGGCCGATCGCGACGAAGAGGCCCTGCAGGTCGATATCGGTGGTTGCGCCGGTCTTCGCGTTCTTGATGCGAATGCCGTTCACGCCGCCGTCGTTACCCTTGACTTCGTCGAGCACGTGGTTCCACTTGATCTCGACCTTCCCTTCCTTTTCCTTCTCCAGCAGGCGGTCGATCAGGATCGGCTCGGCGCGGAACTTGTCGCGGCGATGGATCACCGTCACCTTGCTCGCAATGCCGGCGAGGTACAGCGCTTCTTCCACGGCCGTGTTGCCGCCGCCCACCACGGCCACGTGCTGGTTGCGGTAGAAGAAACCGTCGCAGGTGGCGCACGCCGAAACGCCGCGGCCCATGTACAGCTCTTCGCTAGGCAGGCCGAGGTATTGCGCCGACGCGCCGGTAGCGATGATCAGCGAGTCGCAGGTGTATTCGCCCGAATCGCCGATCAGGCGGATCGGCTTTTCGTTCAGCTTCGCCGTGTGGATGTGATCGAACACGATTTCCGTGTTGAAGCGCTCGGCGTGCTCGAGGAAGCGCTGCATGAGCTCGGGGCCTTGCACGCCGTTCGGGTCCGCGGGCCAGTTTTCCACGTCGGTCGTGGTCATGAGCTGACCGCCCTGCGCGAGGCCGGTGACGAGGAGCGGCGAGAGATTCGCGCGCGCCGCATAGACGGCAGCGGTGTAGCCGGCGGGGCCGGAACCGAGAATCAGGACTTTGGCGTGTTTGGTTGCAGACATGGTCGAAATCCGTAGAAAGACGCTGCGGGTGGTGCTTCGAAGCGGGCTGCGAAGCGTGCTTCAAAGCGGCGCCGCCCGCCGGTGCGGCAGGGGACACGCAGGTATGTGGGCATCAAGCCGCAATTATAAAGGCGGGGGGCGATCGCTGCCTCATGAAGCTTCCTCATCGCACCGATAGCCACGGAACGGGCCGGTGAGGCCCGTGACGCTCCGCTCGCCCGCTGTTGCCGGTTACCGTCATTTACAGCCGGGGCCTAAACAACCCGTTTACAATAAGCCGGATCGGACGACGGCGGCCGCGCCCTCACGCTGCAGAGATGCGCGGCGCGCGCGGACCGCGTATGCATCAAGGATCAGCACCAGGATTCAATGGCCAAAGCTCCCTATTCCGCGCAGGCGCAGGCACTGCCTCACCGCATGTCGCGCCTTCTCACCGAAATCCGCTGGCTGCTGCAGGTGGCGCTAGGCGTCTTCCTGCTGATGTCGCTCATCAGCTACAGCCGCCACGACCCGAGCTGGACCCATGCCGCCCAGGTCGACCACATCGCGAACTGGGCAGGCCGCGTGGGCGCGTGGACCTCGGACATCCTGCTGCTGCTCTTCGGCCTCTCGGCGTACTGGTGGATCGTGCTGCTCGCGCGCCGCATCTCGGCGAACTACCGGCGTATCACGCGCCACGAGTCGCCTGAAGACGACGATGACAAGCCGCGCGACCATAGCTGGATCGCCGAAGGCTTCGCGTTCGTGCTCGTGCTGCTGGCCTGCGACGGTATCGAGGCGCTGCGCATGTGGTCGCTCAAGGTGCAACTGCCGCGCGCCCCGGGCGGCGTGGTGGGCGAGGCCGTCGCGCGCGGCGTCTCGCACGCGCTCGGCTTCACCGGGGGGACGCTGGCGCTCCTCCTGGCGCTTGGCATCGGCCTGTCGCTGTATTTCCGCTTTTCATGGCTCTCGGTGGCCGAAAAGGTGGGCGAGGCCATCATCGACGCGGTGACGCTCGCAAGACTGCGCCGCGAGGCCGTGCGCGACCGCAAGCTCGGCGAGGCCGCCGCGGTCAAGCGCGAAGGCAAGGTCGAGCGCGGCCGCGTGAAGATCGAGGAACACGAGCCCGTCACGATCGTGCCGCCCGTGGTCACGCCGCAGCGTTCGGAGCGCGTGGAGAAAGAGCGCCAGGTGCCGCTCTTCACCGACCTGCCGGGCGACTCCACGCTGCCGCCCATTTCGCTGCTCGACGCCGCGCCCGCGAGCCAGGAGACGATTTCCGACGACACGCTCGAATTCACCTCGCGCCTCATCGAAAAGAAGCTCAAGGATTTCGGCGTGGATGTGGCCGTGGTGGCGGCCTATCCGGGGCCGGTCGTCACGCGCTACGAAATCGAGCCGGCAACGGGCGTGAAGGGCAGCCAGATCGTCAATCTCGCGAAGGATCTCGCGCGTTCGCTCTCGCTCGTGTCGATCCGCGTGGTGGAGACGATTCCGGGCAAGAACTTCATGGCGCTCGAATTGCCGAACCAGCGCCGCCAGACGGTGCGCCTCTCGGAAATTCTCGGCTCGGCGGTTTATGCCGACGCGCCGTCCGCGCTCACCATGGGCCTCGGCAAGGACATCGGCGGCAAGCCCGTCTGCGCCGACCTCGCGAAGATGCCGCACCTGCTCGTGGCCGGCACGACCGGTTCGGGCAAGTCGGTGGGGATCAACGCGATGATCCTGTCGCTCCTCTACAAGGCGAGCGCCGAGCAGGTCCGGATGATCCTGATCGATCCGAAGATGCTGGAAATGAGCGTCTACGAAGGCATTCCGCACCTGCTGTGCCCCGTCGTCACCGACATGCGCCAGGCCGGCAATGCGCTGAACTGGACCGTGGCCGAGATGGAGCGCCGCTACAAGCTCATGAGCAAGCTGGGCGTGCGCAATCTCGCGGGCTACAACAACAAGATCGAGGAAGCGAACAAGCGCGAGGAGAAGATTCCGAACCCGTTCAGCCTCACGCCGGACGATCCGGAGCCGTGCCAGAAGCTGCCGCATATCGTCGTGGTGATCGACGAACTGGCCGACCTCATGATGGTGGTCGGCAAGAAGGTGGAAGAGCTGATTGCGCGCATCGCGCAGAAGGCGCGCGCGGCGGGCATTCACCTGATTCTCGCCACGCAGCGGCCTTCGGTCGACGTCATCACGGGCCTCATCAAGGCCAACGTGCCGACGCGTATCGCCTTCCAGGTGTCGTCGAAGATCGACTCGCGCACGATTCTCGACCAGATGGGCGCCGAGTCGCTGCTCGGCATGGGCGACATGCTTTACCTGCCGCCGGGCTCGGGCCTGCCCGTGCGCGTGCACGGCGCGTTCGTCGCCGACGACGAGGTGCACCGCGTCGTCGACAAGCTCAAGGAGCAGGGCGAGCCGAACTATATCGAGGGCATTCTCGAAGGCGGCACGGCCGGCGAGGGCGACGAGGGTTCGGCGGGCGCGGGAACCAGCGGCACCGGCGACGAGTCCGACCCGCTATACGACCAGGCGGTCGAGGTCGTCATCAAGAACCGCCGCGCGTCGATCTCGCTCGTGCAGCGCCACCTGCGCATCGGCTATAACCGGGCGGCGCGGCTGCTCGAACAGATGGAGCAGTCGGGGCTCGTTTCCGCGATGTCGTCGAACGGCAACCGCGAGATCCTCGTGCCCGCGCGCGACGCCGATTGAGGCCGACCGAGGCCGCGCGCTTTCCATTCCTCTTGGAGAATGATTTGATGCAGTTTTTTGCTGGACAACCGGGCAGCCGTTTTGTCTCACTGGCTCAACTTGGCGCACGTGCGGCGCGCGCTTGCGCCGTGGCGCTCGGCGCCTCGGTACTGATGGCGTCGCACGCGTTCGCGAGCGGCACCGATCAGCTCAAGCAATTCGTCGCGCAGGTGCATGCCGCGCGCGGCGACTTCGTGCAGCGCGAGCTGAAGGTGCCGTCGGGCGCGAAGAACGCAAGCGACGCGATCGCCTCGGCCATGTCGAGCGCGAAGGTCTCCAGCGGGACGTTCGTGTTCGCGCGGCCCGGCAAGTTCATCTGGCAATACGAGAAGCCGTACCAGCAACTGCTGCAGGCCGACGGCGACAACCTCTACGTCTACGACAAGGACCTGAACCAGGTCACGGAGCGCAAGCTCGGCGGCGCGCTGGGCGCGAGCCCGGCGGCGATCCTGTTCGGCAGCAACGACCTCGACAAGAACTTCACGCTGCGCGACGCGGGCGTGAAGAACGGCATCGACTGGCTCGAGCTGATTCCGAAGTCGAAGGACACGCAGTTCCAGAGCGTGGGCATCGGCTTTCGCGACGGCAACCTCGAAGCGATGGAACTGCACGACGTGTTCGGCAACGTGACGCTGCTCACCTTCTCGAACATTCAGACGAATCCGTCGCTGCCGGCTTCGACGTTCAAGTTCGTGAGACCGGCAGGCGCCGATCTCGTGACGGGCGGCGCGAACTAAGACGGCGCTGAATCGGCTCAGACGGGGGCGAAGCGGATCACCTCGTCCGCGCCGGTCTCGCGCCGAAGCTTGCCCGCAAGCCACAGCAGATGCAGGTGGGCGAGCGCCTCGCCCATGGCGAAAGTCATCTGGTGGATGTCGAGCTGGCGCTTGAACATGAGCGGCACGATGTCGGCCGCGCTGCGCGGTGCCGCCGCGCAGGCTTCCATCACTTCGGCAAGGCGTGCGTCATGGTGCGCGCGCAGTTGCGCGATGCGCGTGCGCACGCCGCGGAACGGCTTGCCGTGCGACGGCAGCGCAAGGGTGTCCTCGGGCATCGTCTCGTAACGGCCGAGCGATTCGAGGTACAGCGCGAGCGGGTTGCCTTCCGGCTCGACTTCGAACACCGAGACGTTGGTCGAGATGCGCGGCAGCACCATGTCGCCCGAAATCAGCACGCGCGTTGCCTCGCAGAAGAGGGCGCAATGCTCCGGCGAATGGCCGTAGCCCGTCACGACGCGCCAGTCGCGCCCGCCTATCTTCACCGTGTCGGCTTCGCGCAGGCGCCGGTACTGCGCCGGCAGAGCGGGCACGAGGCTCGTGTAGTAGCCGCTGCGGTTGCGCAGCTTCTCCAGCGACTCCGGGTCGGCAAGGCCGTGGCGGCCGAAGTGGCGCGCGGCGCCTTCGCCGCCCGCGTTCGAGCCGTCGCCCGAGGACATGACGCGGGCGCTCATGTATTCGCCAAGCGTCGTCCACAGGCGCACGTCCCAGCGCTGCTTCTCGCCGCCCGCGCAGATCCAGTGCGCGAGGCCGATGTGGTCCGGGTGGCAGTGCGTGACCAGTACGCGCAGCACCGGCAGGCCTTCCAGCGCGGTATCGAACACCTGTTCCCAGTGCGCCTTGATCGTGTCGCTGGTGATGCCGCAGTCCACCACGGTCCAGCCCGGCTGGCCGTCGATCTCGTCGCGCAGCAGCCATAGATTGATGTGGTCGAGCGCGAAGGGCAGCGGCATGCGCAGCCACTTGACGCCGGGTGCGACGTCGAAGGTGTGCCCGGGTTCCGGCAGGGTGTCGGCGTAGGGATAGTCGAGCTGGTGTTCGAGGGCGTTCATCGGGGGTGTCTTCTCCATTCTTGTCGCCGCGGCGCGGGCCTGCGGCTTGCCCACATTGTCGCTGCATTGCGTCAAAGCTGCAGGCTGCCATTTTGCGTAGCGGTTGCACAAGCGCCAGCTTGACGATAACGTAAACGTCGATTGTATAGTCCAACGCAGCCCAATGTGACCCGCGGCACAACCCGAAGCCCGCTCCCGGCGGCAGCGGGCCCGTCGCCCACCGCACATCCATGACCCAGTACACGATTACCGAACTTGCCCGCGAATTCGACGTGACGCCGCGCGCGATCCGTTTTTACGAAGATCAGGGCCTGCTCGCGCCGAGCCGCGAGGGGGCGGGCGGCCTCAAGCGCGTGTTTTCGGGGCGCGATCGCACGCGGCTGCGACTCACGTTGCGCGGCAAACGGCTGGGCTTCACGCTTTCGGAGATCCGCACGCTGCTCGACCTGTACGACTCGCCCACCGATACGCTGCCGCAGCTACAGGCTTTTCTCGACACGGTGGTGCGTCATCGCGAGATTCTGGAGCGCCAGCGCGCCGACCTCGACGCCACGCTCGAAGACCTCGCGCAGTACGAGACGCAGGCGCGCGAGCTGCTCGCCCGCACCCATGCGACCGCGTCCAGCGTGCCGGACACCAGGGACTAGACGGGAGCGCATGTCTTCGCGGGCATGGAAGCGATGAAACACTTTCCGAAACTGCTCTCTTCGCAGATAGGCTTCGACGTCGCCGAGACGCTGCTCGAAGGCTTCAATCGCCACTACCGCAACTTCAGCGACGCGGCGGTGCGGGCGAAGGGCCTCTTCGAGTCGGCCGACTGGCGCGGCCTGCAGCGGCTCGCGCGCGAGCGCATCGCGTCCTACGACGAGCGCGTTGAAGCATGCGTGGCGACGCTCGAAGACGAGTACGAAGCGGAAGACATCGACGGCGAGGTCTGGCAGCAGATCAAGCTGCACTACATTGGCCTCCTCACGACGCACCGGCAGCCCGAGTGCGCGGAGACGTTCTTCAACTCGGTGTGCTGCAAGATCCTGCACCGCTCGTACTTCAACAACGATTTCATCTTCGTGCGGCCCGCGATCTCGACGGAATACATCGAGAACGACGAACCCGCCGCGAAGCCGACGTACCGTGCCTATTACCCGGGCAAGGACGGGCTGGCGGCGACGCTCGAACGCATCGTCACGAACTTCCAGCTCGAAACGCCGTTCGAGGACCTCGCGCGGGACGTCGACTGCGTCATGCGCGCGCTGCGCGAGACGTTCGGCGAAGTGGAGCCCAAGGCCAACTTCCAGATACACGTGCTGTCGTCGCTGTTTTTCCGCAACCAGTCGGCGTACATCATCGGGCGCATCATCAACGGCGATTTGCTCGCGCCGTTCGCCGTGCCCGTCCGTCACGTGGGCGCCGGCCGGCTCGCGCTCGATGCCGTGCTGCTGCGCCCCGAGCAGTTGCTCGTCATGTTCAGCTTCTCGCATTCGTACTTTCTGGTGGACATGGAGGTGCCGTCCGCCTGGGTCGAGTTCCTGCGCACGATCATGCCGCGCAAGCCGAGAGGCGAGATCTATACGTCGCTCGGGCTGCAGAAGCAGGGCAAGAACCTGTTCTATCGAGACCTGCTGCACCATCTCAAGCATTCGTCGGATCCGTTCGTCGTCGCACCCGGCATTCGCGGGATGGTGATGATCGTCTTCACCCTGCCGTCGTTTCCGTACGTGTTCAAGGTCATCAAGGACAGCTTTCCGCCGCCCAAGGAGACCACGCGCGCGCAGGTCGAGGCAAAATACCAGCTCGTGAAGCGCCACGACCGCCTCGGGCGTCTTGCCGATACGCTCGAATATTCGAGTGTCGCGCTGCCCGTGGCCCGCCTCGACGAGGCGCTCGTGAGCGAGCTGCAGAAGCTCGCGCCGTCGATGATCGAGTACGAGGGCGACAATCTCGTGATTCGCCATCTGTATATCGAGCGCCGCATGGTGCCGCTCAATCTCTGGCTGCAGAACGGCAGCGACGCGGAGGTCGAGCACGGCGTTCGCGAGTACGGCAACGCGGTGAAGGATCTGATGCGCGCGAACATTTTCCCCGGCGACATGCTGTACAAGAACTTCGGCGTGACGCGCCACGGCCGCGTGGTGTTTTACGACTACGACGAGATCGAGTACCTGACCGATTGCAACGTGCGCGCGGTGCCGCAAGCGCGTAATGAGGAGGACGAACTGTCTGGCGAGCCCTGGTACTCGGTCGGGCCGCACGACATTTTTCCGGAGACGTACCGCACGTTCCTGCTGGGCGATGCGCGCGTGCGCCGCTATTTCCTCGAACATCATCCCGACTTCTTCGACCCGGCGCTCTGGCAGGAGAGCAAGACGCGCCTGCTGGCGGGCGAAGTGCCGGACTGTTTTCCCTACGATCCGTCGATCCGCTTCAGCGCGCGCTATCCCGAGTGCTACGCCGGCGAAGCGCCGGCCGCGGCAGTGCGCGCTGCCTGAGGTGTCGGCCGCGAACGAACCAACCTGTTGAAACACTATGAGCCCCTCTCCCGACCACCCGCTTGCCCATCTCTTTGCGAACAACGAAAAGTGGGTCAGCTCGCGTCTTGCCGCCGACCCCGAGTTCTTTTCGCGGCTCGCCCATCAGCAGGCCCCCGAGTACCTGTGGATCGGCTGTTCCGATTCGCGCGTGCCGGCCAACGAGATCATCGGCTTGCCCTCCGGCGAAGTGTTCGTCCACCGCAACATCGCGAACGTGGTCGTGCATACCGACCTCAACTGCCTGTCGGTGATCCAGTTCGCCGTCGAACTGTTGAAGGTGAAGCACATCATGGTGGTCGGCCATTACGGCTGCTCGGGCGTGGGCGCGGCGCTGTACGGCACGCGCGTCGGCCTGGCCGACAACTGGCTGCAACACGTGCAGGACGTGCGCGAGAAGCACGCCGCGCTGCTCGACGAGTGGCCGATGGGCGAAGCGCGCCATCGCCGGCTCGTGGAGCTCAACACGATCGAGCAGGTCGTCAACGTGTGCCGCACGACCATCGTCGGCGACGCATGGGCGCGCGGCCAGCCGCTCACGGTTCACGGCTGGGCCTACGGCGTGCACGACGGGCGCATGCGCGACCTCGGCATGACTATTTCTGCGCCGGAGCAGTGGCAGGACACGTACAGGCGCTGCGTCGCGGGGGTTTCCGCGCAGCGCGCGCATCAGGCGGACAACGACGTCGTCGCGGCCGACGCGGCGAGTCTTGGCGGCATACCGGCCGTCGTTGCAGGCGTCATCAAGGAGCTCAAACATGAGTGAGACAAGTCAGGACCCCATCGTCATCGTCTCGGCGGCGCGCACGCCGATGGCGGGTTTTCAGGGCGATTTCGCGGCGCTGACGGCGCCGCAGCTCGGCGCTGCCGCGATCGCGGCAGCGGTGGCGCGCGCGGGCCTCGAGCCCGGGCAGATCGACGAAGCCGTGATGGGCTGCGTGCTGCCCGCGGGGCAGGGGCAGGCGCCGGCGCGCCAGGCGGCGCTCGGCGCGGGTCTGCCGCTTTCGGTCGGTGCGACGACCGTCAACAAGATGTGCGGTTCGGGCATGCGCGCGGCGATGTTCGCGCACGACATGCTGGCGGCGGGCTCGGTGGACGTGATCGTCGCGGGCGGCATGGAGAGCATGACGAATGCCCCGTATCTGCTGCCGAAGGCGCGTGCGGGCATGCGCATGGGCCACGGCCAGGTGCTCGACCACATGTTCCTCGACGGCCTCGAGGACGCGTATGACAAGGGCCGCCTGATGGGCACCTTCGCCGAAGAGTGCGCGGCCGAATACGACTTCTCGCGCGAGCGTCAGGACGCGTTCGCGATCGAATCGCTCAGGCGCGCAAAGCGTGCCAACGAAGACGGTTCGTTTGCGTGGGAAATCGCACCGGTGAAGGTGGCGTCGCGCGCGGGCGAGACGACCGTCGAGCGCGACGAGCAGCCGTTCAAGGCGAACCTCGACAAGATCCCGACGCTCAAGCCCGCGTTCAGCAAGACCGGCACGGTGACGGCGGCGAATTCGTCGTCGATCTCGGACGGCGCGGCGGCGCTCGTGATGATGCGCGAATCGACGGCGAAGCGCCTCGGCGTCACGCCGCTCGCGCGCGTAACGGGCCATTCGAGTTTCGCGCAGCAGCCCGCGAAGTTCACGACGGCCCCTGTCGGCGCGATTGCGAAGCTCTACGAAAAGACCGGCTGGCGCGCCCAGGATGTCGACCTCTACGAAATCAACGAGGCATTCGCCGTGGTCACCATGGCCGCGATGAAGGAGCACGACCTGCCGCACGAGAAGGTCAACGTGAACGGCGGCGCGTGCGCGCTGGGCCACCCGATCGGCGCGTCGGGCGCGCGCATTCTCGTCACGCTGATCGGCGCGCTGCGCGCGCGCGGCGGCAAGCGCGGCGTTGCGAGCCTGTGCATCGGCGGCGGCGAGGCGACGGCGATGGGGGTCGAACTGCTGTAACCCGTCCGAACGGCGGTAGGCTGGCAGCGAGCTGCGCCGCAGGGAGGCGGCGCGGCAATGCACGCGGCGGCCCGTTGGCGCCGCGTCTAACGATAAAGGTGTCCACATGAAAACCGTGTTGATCGTGGGCGCGTCGCGCGGCATCGGCCGCGAGTTCGCGCGCCAGTATGCGAAGGCGGGCTGGCGCGTGCTCGCCACGGCGCGCGGCGGCGAAGCGCTCGAAGCCCTGCAGGAGGTCGGCGCGCAGCCGTTCCAGCTCGACATTACGCAGCCCGAGGAGATCGCCGCGCTCGGCTGGAAGCTCGACGGCGAGCGGCTCGACATCGCGCTGATCGTGGCGGGCGTGTACGGCCCGCGCACCGAGGGCGTGGAGACCATCACGGCCGAGGACTTCGAGTACGTGATGACCACCAACGTGCGCGGCCCGATGCAGCTGATTCCGATGCTGCTGCCGCTCGTCGAACCGGCCAACGGCGTGCTGGGCGTGCTGTCGAGCCGGATGGGCAGCATCGCGCAGACCACGGGCACGACGGGCTGGCTCTATCGCGCGAGCAAGGCGGCGCTCAACGACGCGCTGAAGATCACCTCGCTGCAGACGCGCCGCGCGACCTGCATCGCGTTGCATCCGGGCTGGGTGCGCACCGAGATGGGCGGCGCGCAGGCCGCGATCGACGTGGCGCACAGCGTGAAGGGCATGCGCGAAGTCATTGCGGAAGCCGCGGCGGCGCGCGACGTGTTCAATGGCCGCTTCTTCCAGTACGACGGCACCGAACTCGACTGGTGACGGTTGGCTTTCTTTCTGTATGACGGATCCGCGCACCGATGCGCCGGATCGCAACGGGCTTTCCTCGCAATGAATGCTGCAACCCCGCGTGCCGCACGGCCCGCAGACTGTCCCTGCGGCGGCGCCGCGCCGACTCTCAAGCCGGGTGCAAAGCCGCCGCGCTATGCGGGCTGCTGCGGCCGTTTCATCGACGCGGGCGAACTGCCCGCGACCGCGCTCGAACTGATGCGCTCGCGCTATACGGCGTATGTGCTGGGGGAGACGGCGTACTTGCGGACGAGCTGGGCACAGGAGACCTGCCCGGCGGATCTCGACGCCGATCCGGCCGCGCCCGGCGCGCCGCGCTGGCTGGGCCTCGCGGTCAAACGCCATGAGCAAATCGACGCCACGCACGCCATCGTCGAGTTCGTTGCGCGCTACAAGACCGGCGGCCGCGCATGGCGGCTGCACGAGACGAGCCGCTTCACGCGCGGCGAGGACGGCCGCTGGCGGTACGTCGACGGCGACGTGACGGACGCCTGAATATCTTCGCCTGGCGGCTTTCCCCGCAGCCTGGACGCCGCTCTGGCGCATCCCTCCCTTACACAGCGATTTCAGTTCCGCCATGCGTACGTCGCACGACATACGCACTGGGGCTGATCCGGATGGACTCTCGCGTATCGCCCACCAGACGGGCCTGCGCGGCACTGGCATGCCTTATGCCGGGGTAAGCCCTGAATTGCGCAACAATATTTTGTCGTGTGAGGATCCAATCACGGTGTCCGTTGAGCCTCTGTGCGGCGGGCACCTGTAGCGGCAGCGATGCCGCAGCGATGTTCCGATCGGCTTTTCCCCACGACGGATCCCATCGGCACGTGCCTCGTGGCATGCGCAAGGGCTTTCGTTGTGCCGGAAACGGGCTGGCCGGGGTAAGACGGATTCAGGCAGGTTTGTCGCAGGTGGGTTTGCGAATGGCGTACACGAAGCACCTTGGTGGATGGATGTTGGCCGGCACGGCGTGTCTGCTTTCGTTCGCGCATTCGATCGCTTACGCCGCGCCGCTTGCCGCGTCGGTTGTCGCATCGCCTGCTGATACGCAGGCGCAGTTCCAGTCCGACCCGCAGACGTCCGCTCCCGCAGCGCACCCGGCACCGCTCGCGGCCGGTCCCCTCGGCAGTGCCAAAGTTTCCCCCCTCGCGCTCGACGACGCCTGGCTGCCCGCCGTGCGCGCCGACCTCAACGAGCAGGTGATCCGGATTCCGGTGGCCGGCGACGCCGACGTCACGCTCGAAACCACGATCTACCGCCCGGACGGCCCCGGCCCGTTCCCGATGATCGTGTTCAACCACGGCAAGATTCCCGGCGACCCGCGCTACCAGACGCGCAGTGACCCCGTGTCGTTCGCGCGCGAATTCGTGCGCCGCGGCTACGTGGTCGTCGCGCCGAACCGCCGCGGCTTCGCGGGCTCGGGCGGCACCTACGAGCAGGACGGTTGCGACGTGGCGCGCAACGGCCTTGGCCAGGCGGCCGATATCGCCGCGACGATCGACTACATGTCGAAGCAACCGTACGTGGACGCGAAGCACATCGCCGTGGCCGGCACCTCGCACGGCGGTCTCGCGACCATCGCCTACGGCACCGAAGCCGCGAAGGGCGTGCGCGCACTGATCAACTTCTCGGGCGGCCTGCGGCAGGATGCCTGCGCCGGCTGGCAGGACAACCTCACCCAGGCGTTCGGCGGCTACGGCGGCAAGGCGCGCGTGGCGTCGCTCTGGCTCTATGGCGACAACGACTCGGTGTGGACGCCGGATCTCGTCGCGAAGATGTTCGCCGCTTACCGCGGCGCGCAGGCAGATGCGCAAGCGGGCGACTCGGTGCCCGCCGCCGCTGCGAAGCTCGTCGACTTCGGCTCGTACAAGAACGATGCGCACCGTCTCGTGGGCGACCGCGACGGCGTGCAGATCTGGTGGCCGCGCGTGGAGGCGTTCCTCTCCCGCGAGGGCATGCCCACGGTCGTGCAGTACCGTGTGGCCGCGCCCGAAGCGCCGAACGCAACCGGTTTTGCGGCCATCGATTCGGTGGGCGCCGTACCGTTCCTCGACCAGGCCGGCCGCGACGGCTACCGCAACTTCCTCAAGCAGTATCCGACCCGTGCGTTTGCCGTTTCCGATTCGGGCGCGTGGTCGTGGGCCGAGGGCGGCGACAACCCGATGGCCGTCGCGATCGCGAACTGCGAAAAGCACAGCAGCGACGCCTGCCATCTGTATGCGGTCAACAACACCGTGGTCTGGTCCGACGACGCAGCCGTCGTCGCGCGCAACGACGCAAGCGCAGGGGTTGTGCCGACCGCCGCCGAAGCCGCCGACAACGACGGTCACGCACTCGCAAGCCGCTAGGCGCGCCTTCGCGCGGCGCGCGCACGAAGGCGCTGGCGCCGCTATCTTCGCTGTTCTCCGCTTCGAATTCCTCTCCTTGCGGGGCGTGTGTGCGCCGCCGCCCAGGTGCCTCCTGGACTGCCGTTGGGAGCCGTGGCAGCGGCTCCGCCAGCGTGTGCCACGGCTCATTTCATCCTCGTTTCGACCCATTGCCGCGCCGCCCGCTGCGACGCGTCCCCATTTTTGCGCCGATCTTCCACCGCCGCCCCCAGATTTTTTTGCATAAGCGAGCTTTACTTTGCCGTCGTCATCTGCGCGCTTTTCCGGGTATCCCGGGCGATTGGTCTTTTGCTGTGCCGAACCGCGCCGAACCTCGCTCCGCCACGCTTTCCAGCGCCGTTTTTGGGGTAGTGCATTGCGCGAGCGTTCGCGCTAATCTCGGTCCCGCTGTCGTATCGGGAGTCGTACTTGAATCCGCATTCCAATCTCGCCACCGACCGCTGGATCGAGCGCAGCCTGCGCGCCGTGTGGCACCCCTGCACCCAGATGAAGCATCACGAGCGTCTGCCGCTCGTCGCGGTGGCCCGCGGCGAAGGGCCGTGGCTCTACGATCGTGACGGTCGCCGCTATCTGGACGCCATCAGTTCGTGGTGGGTGAACCTGTTCGGCCACGCGAACCCGTCGATCAACGCCGCGCTCAAGGCGCAGCTCGACACGCTCGAGCACGTCATGCTCGCGGGCTGCACGCACGAGCCGGCGGTCGAACTGGCCGAGCGGCTCGCGGCGCTCACCGGCCATGCGCTCGGCCACGCGTTCTTCGCGTCCGATGGCGCCTCGGCGGTGGAGATCGCGCTGAAGATGAGCTTTCATGCCTGGCGCAACCGCGGCGAAGACGGCAAGCGCGAGTTCGTTTGCCTCGCCAACAGCTATCACGGCGAAACGATCGGCGCGCTCGGCGTCACGGATGTGAAGCTGTTCAGGGATGCTTACGACCCGCTGCTGCATCATGCGCACGTGGTCGCGTCGCCCGATGCGCGGGGAGCCCAGGCCGGCGAGAGCGCCGCCGACGTGGCGCGGCGCGCGCTTGCCGATGTCGAGCGCCTGTTCGCGGCGCGCAGCGAACATATCGCCGCGCTGATCGTCGAGCCGCTCGTGCAATGCGCGGCGGGCATGGCCATGCACGATCCGGCCTACCTCAAGGGACTGCGCGCGCTGTGCGACCGCTACCGCGTGCATCTGATCGCCGACGAAATCGCCGTGGGCTGCGGCCGCACCGGTACGTTCTTCGCGTGCGAGCAGGCCGGCATCTGGCCCGACCTGCTGACCCTGTCGAAGGGCATCAGCGGCGGCTATCTGCCGCTTTCGATCGTGCTCTCGCGCGACACCATTTTCGAAGCGTTCTACGACGACGACACCACGCGCGGCTTTCTGCACTCGCATTCGTACACGGGCAATCCGCTCGCGTGCCGCGCCGCACTCGCCACGCTCGATCTGATCGAGCAGGGCGACGTGCTGGCCGCCAATGCGCGCAAGTCGGCGCAACTACGCGAGGCGTTCGGCCCGCTCGCGGCGCATCCGCTCGTGCGCAACGTGCGCCAGTGCGGCACGATCCTCGCATTCGACGCTGCCATCGAAGACCGCTCGCGCGCCGCCACGTTTTCGCGCCGCTTCTTCGAAGAGGCGCTGACGCGCGAACTGCTGCTGCGGCCGATCGGCACGACCGTCTACGTTATGCCGCCGTACGTTCTCGACGCGCCGACCCAGGCGCTGCTCGCCGAACGCACGCTCGAAACCTTCGACGCTGTCGTCGCGGAGGACCGTTGATGCTGCTCCTCGACACCCTCGAACAAGGCTTGCGCGAGCTGGATTCGCGCGGCCTGCGCCGCCGCCGCCGCACGATCGACACGCCCTGCGGCGCGCACATGCTCGTGGATGGCCGCGAGACGATCGGTTTTTCGAGCAACGACTATCTCGGGCTCGCTTCGCATCCGCAACTCGTCGCCGCGCTGGTTGAAGGCGCGCAGCGCTATGGCGCGGGCAGCGGCGGCTCGCATCTGCTCGGCGGCCATTCGCGCGCGCATGCGCAACTGGAGGACGATCTCGCCGAATTCGCGGGCGGCTTCGTCGAGAATGCGCGCGCGCTGTATTTCAGCACCGGTTACATGGCGAATCTGGCCGTCGTGACCGCGTTGGCCGGCCGCGACACGACGCTCTTTTGCGATGCGCTCAATCACGCGTCGCTGATCGACGGCGCACGCCTTTCGCGCGCCGACGTGCAGATTTACCCGCATGCCGATATGGACGCGCTCAGCGCGATGCTGGAGGCGTCCGCCGACGGCCCGAAGGCGATCGTCACCGACACCGTGTTCAGCATGGACGGCGACGTCGCGCCGCTCGCGCGTCTCGTCGAGCTGGCCGAGCGGCATCAGGCCTGGCTCATCGTCGACGACGCGCACGGCTTCGGCGTGCTCGGCCCGCAGGGGCGCGGGGCCGTGGCCGAAGCCGCGCTGCGTTCGCCGTACCTCGTGATGGTCGGCACGCTAGGCAAGGCGGCGGGCGTGGCAGGCGCGTTCGTCGCGGCGCATGCGACGGTCGTTGAGTGGCTCGTGCAGCGCGCGCGCCCGTATATCTTTACGACGGCGTCGGCGCCGGCGGTCGCCCACGCGGTGTCGGCCAGCCTGCGCATCATCGCGGGCGACGAAGGCGACGCGCGACGCGCGCATCTGGGCAAGCTGATCGGGCGCACGCGAGCGATGCTCCGGCAAACGTGCTGGCTGCCCGTCGATTCGCAGACGGCCGTTCAGCCGCTCGTGGTGGGCGCGAACGACGCCACGATCGCACTGCAGGCCACGCTGGAACGCGACGGTCTGTGGGTGCCCGCCATCCGGCCGCCAACCGTGCCGGAAGGCACGTCGCGGCTGCGCATCTCGCTGTCGGCCGCGCATTCGGACGCGGATCTCGATCGGCTGGACGCGTCGCTGCAGCACGCGAGCCGGGAAACCCGGGAGGGGGCGCGATGACGCTTTCGCTCTTCGTCACCGGCACCGATACGGAGATCGGCAAGACTTTCGTGAGCGCGGCGTTATTGCGCGGCTTCGCCCGCAAGGGCCTGCTGGCGGCGGCGCTCAAGCCCATCGCCGCCGGCGCGTACGAGCGCGACGGCGTGTGGCACAACGAAGACGCCGATCAGCTCGATGCCGCCGCGAGCGTGCTGCTGCCGCCCGAAATACGTACGCCTTTCCTGCTCAAAGCGCCTGCCGCGCCGCATATCGCGGCCGCGCTGGAGGGCGTGACGCTCGACATGGGGCGCATCGTCGAATGCCATGCGGAGGCACGCAAGCGCGCCGAGGCTGTCGTGGTCGAAGGCGTGGGCGGCTTCCGCGTGCCGCTCACGGCGCAGCACGACACGGCGGATCTTGCCGTCGCGCTGAATCTGCCCGTCATACTCGTGGTCGGCATGCGGCTCGGCTGCATCAGTCATGCGTTGCTTACCGCCGAGGCGATCGCCTCGCGCGGGCTGAAGCTCGCCGGCTGGGTGGCGAACCGCATCGACCCGGACATGACGTTCCCCGAAGAAAACATCGACGCATTGCGCGAGCGCCTCGCCGCCCAGTACGGCGCGCCGCTCATCGGCATCGTGCCGCATCTGCGCGGCGCGAGCGCCGACGACGCGGCAGAACATCTGAACATCGACGCATTGCTCAGCCGCCTCGGCGCGGACCCGACTACGCCCGTGTTGCACTGAACATTGCCCTGAAATCCGCACCGGATCCGCATTGAACTGCTTGAAGTCAACGTCGCGAAGGACCCTGACACCATGACGCAAACCCACATCGACATCACCGGCCTCGGCAAGACCAAGGCGGCGGCCGCAGCGGCCGAAGCGCAGGACGCGGCGGCACGCTGGCGCGTTGCCGACGTCGCCGCGCTCTACGAGCTGCCGTTCAACGACCTGATCTTCCGCGCGCAGCAGGTGCATCGCGAGCATTTCGACGCGAACGCCGTGCAGCTTTCCACGCTCCTGTCGATCAAGACGGGCGGTTGCGAAGAGGACTGTGCCTATTGCCCGCAGTCGTCGCATTACGACACCGGGCTCGAAGCCGACAAGCTGATGGCCGTCGACGAAGTGCTGAAGGCGGCGCGCGTCGCGAAGGACAACGGCGCAACGCGCTTCTGCATGGGCGCGGCATGGCGCAATCCGAAGGACCGCCATCTGGAGCCGATCAAGGACATGATCCGCGGCGTGAAGGAGATGGGCCTCGAAACCTGCGTGACGCTCGGCATGCTCGAAACGCATCAGGCGAAGGCGCTCGCCGACGCGGGCCTCGACTACTACAACCACAACCTCGACACGTCGCCGGAGTTCTACGGCCAGATCATCTCGACGCGTACGTACCAGGACCGCCTCGACACGCTCGAACGCGTGCGCGACGCGGGCATCAACGTGTGCTGCGGCGGCATTGTCGGCATGGGCGAGTCGCGCCGCGAGCGCGCGGGCCTGATCGCGCAGCTCGCGAACATGGAGCCGTATCCGGAATCGGTGCCGATCAACAACCTCGTGCAGGTGCACGGCACGCCGCTCGAAGGCACCGAGCCGATCGATCCGTTCGAGTTCGTGCGCACGATCGCGGTGGCGCGCATCACCATGCCGAAGGCGATGGTGCGGCTTTCGGCAGGCCGCGAGCAGATGGACGAGGCGCTGCAGGCGCTGTGCTTCATGGCCGGCGCGAACTCGATCTTTTACGGCGATCAGTTGCTCACTACGAGCAATCCGCAGGCCGAGGCGGACCGCAAGCTGCTTGCGCGGCTCGGCATTCGCGCGGAGGCGGCGCAGGAGCTGCCCGCATCGGAGAAGGCGGCGCACGGCGGCTGCGGCCATTGCGAATGATGCGTTGAGCGCGGCGCGAACGTAAAACGAGTCCACCGGAAAGAAAGCCACGTTGCGAGCGATTCGCAACGTGGCTTTTTTAACGCATCGCGTCCGCGCAAATGAAAACGCCGCGCTTTGCGGCGCGGCGTGGATTCAAACGTCAGGCACAGATAACGGCGTCAGGCGTAAGCCGCACGCCGGGGACTGGCAAGCACGAGATAACAGAGCGCGCCGATCACGAGCGACGGCAGCGTTGCACCGAGATTCGGCAGCCACTGATTGAGCGCCTGGTAAGCGCCGAAGCCGATCACCCACGCCACGAACGCGCTCACGTGCCAGCCGCCCGAATACCCGTAGACGCCGCCCAGATCGGCAAGCGCTTCCGGTTCGATGCGGCGACGGCGCACCACGAAGTGATCGGCGAGCACGACGCCGAAGAGCGGCGCGAACACCGAGCCGATGAAGAGCAGGAAGTTTTCGTAGCGCGCCATCGGCACCACGATGCCGATTACCGTGCAGATCGCGCCAAACGCCGCCGAGAGCCAGGGCACGCTCGCGCGCGTCCAGAAGGTTCCGGTGGAGACGGCGGCCGAATGAATGTCGGCGAAGGCGTTGTCGATCTCGTCGATCAGCACGAGCAGCAGCGCGAAGCCGCCGCCCGCCTGCGCGAGCGCCGAGGTGAGCAGGGCGTCGCCGCCGCCCGCCGCGAGGCCGTAGATCGCGCCGAGCGCATAGAACCAGAGATTGGCGATGCCGTAGCCGACCAGCGTGCCGCGGAAGGTTTCGCCGGCGCGGCGGCCGAAGCGCGTGTAATCGGCGATCAGCGGCAGCCACGAGAGCGGCATCGCCACCACGAGGTCGATCGCGCTGCCGAACGGCATGTCGCCCGTGCCGGGGCGACGCATCAGGGCGCCCAGGTCATGGCGCGCGAGCAGATTCCACGTGAGCCACGCGGCGCCCGCGAGCAGCAGCCAGATGCCGTACGTACGCAAAAAGCGCCGCACGAACGAGAGCGGGCCGCTCACGGCGAGCAGCGTCGCGAAGAGACCGGCCAGCAGCGTCCAGACGAGCGGGACCGAGAAGCCGAAGGCTTGCTTCGCGAGCGCGTCGGCGGAGTCGCGCATCACGATGATCTCGAACGAGCCCCAGCCCACGAGCTGCACCATGTTGATGATGGCCGGCACCGAGGCGCCGCGCACGCCGAGCGTGGGGCGCAGCGACGACATGGCGGCGAGGCCGGTATCCGTGCCGATCACGCCCGCGAGCGCGAGCAGCACCACGCCGATCACGGTGCCGATGCCGATGGCCGCGAAGGCGGCCGGCAGCGAGAGGCCCGGCACGAGCAGCGCGCCCGCCTGGGCGACGAGCAGGCCGATGCCGAGCGAGAACCACAGCGCGAAGGCGTCGCCGGTGCGGAACTGGCGGCGCGCGTCGGGCACCGGCAGGAGCGGGGCGTAGGTGGAGCCGGCTGCGCCGGCGGGTGAATCCTGGGTCATCGGGAAAATTGTCCTCTGGTGTCGTCGAATGATTTTGGTATTTTCGGGGTCTGATCCTGCGCGGCGCGGCGGCTTGCCCTGGTGCGCCTCGCCCCGCCGCCGCACACTGTCATAATGCACGATTGCATCTGGCGCGGCCGACGCTCCCTCTTTTGGGGTGGTCGCGCCGAAAAGCCGACATTATCGCGAAAACCTCATGTTCGAAGAAACCCGTGCCAACGTACCGCTCGCCGAGCGGCTGCGCCCGCGCTCCATCGACGAAGTCATCGGCCAGAAGCATCTGCTCGGGCCCAACAAGCCGTTGCGCGTCGCGTTCGAGTCCGGCGAAGCGCATTCGATGATCCTCTGGGGGCCGCCGGGCGTCGGCAAGACCACGCTCGCGCGCCTCATGGCCGACGCCTTTCACGCCGAATTCATCGCGCTTTCGGCGGTGCTCTCGGGCGTGAAGGACATCCGCGAGGCCGTCGAGACCGCGCAACTGCATCGCGCGCACGGCCATCAGACGCTCGTGTTCGTCGACGAAGTCCATCGCTTCAACAAGAGCCAGCAGGACGCATTCCTGCCGCACGTGGAATCGGGCCTGTTCGTGTTCGTCGGCGCGACGACCGAAAATCCCTCGTTCGAAGTGAACAGCGCGCTGCTGTCGCGCGCGGCGGTGTACGTGCTGCGGAGCCTCGGCGAGGAAGAGCAGGGCGAACTGCTCGAGCGCGCGAGCGCGGAGCTGGGCGGCCTCACCTTCGCGGACGAGGCGAAGAAAGCGTTGATCGGCTCGGCCGACGGCGACGGGCGCAAGCTTCTGAACAATCTGGAAATCGTGGCGCGCGCCGCCGCGCAGCAGAAGTCCACGGAAATCGACACGGCGCTGCTGGGCAGTGCGCTCGCGGAGAATCTGCGCCGCTTCGACAAGGGCGGCGACGCCTTCTACGACCAGATCAGCGCGCTGCACAAGTCGGTGCGCGGCAGCAACCCGGACGGCGCGCTCTACTGGTTCTGCCGCATGCTCGACGGCGGCGCCGACCCGCGCTACCTCGCGCGGCGCATCGTGCGCATGGCGTGGGAGGACATCGGCCTGGCCGACCCGCGCGCGGGGCGCATCACGCTCGACGCCGCCGAGACTTACGAGCGCCTCGGTTCCCCCGAGGGTGAGCTCGCCCTCGCGCAGGCCGTGATCTACCTGGCCGTCGCGCCCAAGTCGAACGCGGGCTACATGGCGTACAACGAGGCGCGGCGCTTTGTCGGCAAGGACCAGTCGCGCGCCGTGCCGGTTCATCTGCGCAACGCGCCCACCAAGCTCATGAAGGAGTTGGGCTACGGTCACGAATACCGTTACGCGCACGACGAACCCGACGCCTATGCGGCAGGCGAGACCTATCTGCCGGATGGCATGCGCGAGCCGCGCTGGTATCAGCCGACGCCGCGCGGGCTTGAAGGCAAGATCGGCGAGAAGCTCGCGCGCCTTGCCGAACTCGACGCGCAATGGCGCGAGGAACACAAGGACGAGATTCGCGAGAAGAAGCGCCGGAGCTGAACGCCGCCGGGACGGGCGCCCTCGGACCCCGCGCGCCGGTGCGCTAAAATTGCCACTTCACACAACGAAACTGCGTCTCACAATCCCATGCTCGACATCCAGCTGCTGCGCAAAGACCTCGAAGGCGTCGCGAAGCGCCTCGCCGACCGCGGCTACACCCTCGACGTCGCGGCCTTTTCCGCGCTCGAAGCGGAACGCCGCGCCATCCAGACCCGCACCGAAGAACTGCAGGCGCGCCGCAACAGCCTGTCGAAGCAGATCGGCGCGATGAAGGGCCGTGGCGAGGACACGTCGGCGGTGATGGCCGAAGTGGGCGGTATCGGCGACGAAATGAAGGCGTCGGCCGCGAAGCTCGAAGAGATCCAGTCGAGCCTGTCCGACCTGCTGCTGGGCGTGCCCAATCTGCCGCACGAAAGCGCGCCGGTGGGCAAGGACGAGAGCGACAACGTCGAAGTGCGCCGCTGGGGTGCGCCGCGTCAGTTCGACTTCGAAGTGAAGGACCACGTGGACGTGGGCACGCCGCTCGGCCTCGACTTCGAGACCGGCGCGAAGCTCTCGGGCGCGCGCTTCACGATGCTGCGCGGCCAGATGGCGCGCCTGCACCGCGCGCTTGCGCAGTTCATGCTCGACACGCATACGCTGCAGCACGGCTATGCGGAAACCTACACGCCGTACATCGTCAACCCGGACATCCTGTACGGCACGGGCCAACTGCCCAAGTTCGCCGACGACATGTTCCGCGTGGAGAAGGGCGGCGCTGAGAACACGGTTACGCAGTACCTGATCTCGACGTCGGAGATCTCGCTCACGAACACGGTGCGCGAGAGCATCGTCGAGGCAAACGCCCTGCCGATCAAGCTCACGGCGCATTCGCCGTGCTTCCGTTCGGAGGCCGGTTCGTATGGCCGCGACACGCGCGGCATGATTCGCCAGCACCAGTTCGACAAGGTGGAAATGGTGCAGATTGTCGCGCCGGAAACGTCGTATGACGCGCTGGAGCAGATGGTCGTCCACGCCGAGACGATCCTGCAGAAGCTTGGCCTGCCGTATCGCGTGATTACGCTGTGCACGGGCGACATGGGCTTCTCGGCAGCCAAGACGTACGACCTCGAAGTCTGGCTGCCCGCGCAGAACACCTATCGCGAAATTTCGAGCTGCTCGAATACCGAAGCGTTCCAGGCGCGCCGCATGCAGGCGCGCTATCGCAATGCGCAAGGCAAGCCGGAACTCGTGCACACGCTCAATGGTTCGGGCCTCGCGGTCGGCCGCGCGCTCGTGGCGGTACTGGAGAATTATCAGGAAGCAGACGGCTCGGTAACGGTGCCCGAAGTGCTGCGCCCGTACATGGGCGGTGTGGCGCGTCTCGCAGCGAACGCCTGACGCTCTCCGGAACAGGGCGCTTTCCTCGCCCCCACTTTTTTGAAAGGGGACTTGGAAAGTGTCGTGGAATGTTCTATAATCTTCGCTTCGCCAGTCAACGACCGGGCTGACGAAATCGCGGTGAAAGCAGCAGTGGCAAATTTTGCAACACTCGTTTGCAGTGCTCGCCGCGGTAGTTGGACACCGGAGAGGTGGCAGAGTGGTCGATTGTACCTGACTCGAAATCAGGCGTACGGTTCCCCCGTACCGTGGGTTCGAATCCCACCCTCTCCGCCAGATACGAAAAACCCCCTGCAAGCCGAAAGGCTGCAGGGGGTTTTGCTTTGGGCGGCGCATTTTGATGGCATAGGCGTATTGCCGGGATGTTCGGGACTGCGTAGCGTCCGGCCGACGACGATGCACGCGGGCCGAAGCGCGAGAGCCACCCGCGAAGGTGGGGCGGTGATCGCGGTCAGGACGTTCTGCGCCTGGCGTTGTAAGATATTTCCCATTCTTGAGGGCAGCAGGGGCGCGGAAAGCCGGACATATCCGATTCCGCAGGCTGGCGGGCTTCAGCCCCCTGGTACAATCTCTCCTTTGCCTTGAACTGGCGGCGCGGCTCGACGAGCGGCGCCGCGCGTACTTCGGTCCACAGATGGCTATCACCTACAAGTCCGCCGCCGACATCGAGCGGCTGCGCATCTCCGGCCGGCTGGCCGCAGACGTGCTTGCGATGATCGGCGAGCACGTCAGGCCCGGCGCCTCCACCGACGACCTCGACGCGATCTGCAACGACTTCATCGTCAACACGCTCAAGGCCGTGCCGGCCAATGTGGGCTACCTCGGCTTCCCGAAGACGATCTGCACGTCGGTCAATCAGGTGGTCTGCCACGGCATTCCGAACCGCAACGAGATCCTCAAGGACGGCGACATCATCAATATCGACGTCGCCGTGATCAAGGACGGCTATTTCGGGGACACGAGCCGAATGTACACCGTGGGCACGCCGAGCACGGTCGGGCGTCAACTGATCGACACGACCTACGAGGCGATGGTGGCCGGCATCCGCGAAGTGCGGCCGGGCGCGACGCTCGGCGACGTGGGCCACGCGATCCAGCGCCGCGCGCAGGCGGACGGTTTTTCGATCGTGCGGGAGTACTGCGGGCACGGCATCGGCAAGGTCTACCACGAGGAGCCGCAAGTGCTGCACTACGGCCAGCCGGGGCATGGCCTGCGCCTGAAGCCCGGCATGGTCTTCACGATCGAGCCGATGGTCAACGCGGGCCGCGCCGGCACGGCCGTGCAGCGCGACGGCTGGACGGTGGTGACGAAGGACCGCTCGCTCTCGGCGCAATGGGAGCACATGGTCGCCGTCACCGACGAAGGCTACGAGCTCCTCACGCCCTGGCCGGACGGTACCGGCGACTACGAGTCGCCCTGATTCTCGCGAGGACATGACTGTTGCGGGGCCGTCTGTAAAGCGCCGCGTGCGTGCCGGGGCTGTCGTGAAGCGTCGGCGCGACGAACGGCTACTTTTGTCAAATAAGGATTTGACTCCCAGGCGAGTTCGGTTAAAGCTACGCGTTACTGGTTTATAGGGGTTTACGACTGCATGAGTCCGTCACTGACCGTTCGCCGTATCGCCGCCGATCAGGGTGCGGTGCTTCGCGAGCTCAGAACTGCGTCGTTGCGCGATGCGCCCTACGCGTTCGGCGATGCCACGCTCGAAGACGCGCTTTCCGCCGATGCGGCGGTTTTCGATGCGGCGGCGGCCCGCTATGCGGACTCGCATTCCGTCACCTCGTTCATCCTGTACACCGAAGGCCATCCCGCCGGGCTGATCGGCGCGAGCTTCGAGAGCGCGCCGGCAAGCCGGGCCTTCGTTTCGGCGCTGTGGGTCGCGCCGGCCGTACGGCACCTGCGCGGCGGCGAACTGCTGTTGAACGCGGCGATCGACTGGCTCGTTGCCGAGGGCACCGCGCAGGTCTACGCCTGGATCACCGACAACAACACGACCGCCATGCGCTTTTACGAGCGCTTCGGCTTCATTGCGACCGGCGATCACGCGCGCAGCAAGCATTCGCCCGAACAATGGGAAACGCTGCTCATGCGCGACGTCGGCAGTCGGGCACCAGACGCAGTGCAAGCCCAATCGAACTAGCGTTCCCGGCGCGCCGTGGCCCGCGCGCCTTCCATCGTTCCCTCACCGGTACGCCCCCCGTGCACGAACGCGCACGCCGTGTTTTCCTCGCGTTTGCACGCGTGGTGCGAGAGGGGTCCGGATTACCGGCTCCTGATTTAACCGCTAAAAATAATGGCCGTGCGCGTCGACGCCTGTAAAATACGCAAAATTTTTCGCCGAACGCCATGTCGCCCAGGAAATCGCCATATTTTGAACTGAAGAGCGGTTCAGTCGATACGCTTCTGTTCGTGGTCAAGACGACCGAGCTGGATGCCATGCGCGCCGAACTCACGCGGCGCTTCGAAGCTACGCCCGAATTTTTCGCGAACGACACGGTTGCCATCGACGTGCGGCGCCTGGGCGATAACGAGCAGGTCGCGCTTGGCGACATCGTGCGCCTGCTCGAGAGCGTGCGTATGCATCCGGTCGGCGTCGTGGCGCATTCCGCGCAGCACGCATGGGCCGCCGAGGCCGGCCTGCCGCTCCTCGAAGCGCGCGACCGCCGCGGCGCGAGCGCCAAAACGGCCGCGGAGGAGGCGGATGCCGCCGACGCGCCGGCCGCTACCGTGACCACGGCCGCCGCCGCCGTGGAGCCGCAGGCAACGTCCCCCGCGCTCGCGCAACCCGAACTTTTCCCCCCCGCGAGCGAGCCGCCTGCCGATACGCCGGCGGCAGCCGGCGACGCGGCCGCGCGCGCCGCGCGTGCGGAGCCGACGCTCGTCGTCGACCGGCCGCTGCGTTCGGGCCAGCGCATCTACGCGAAGGGCGACCTGGTGGTGCTTGGCCTCGTTTCGAACGGCGCGGAAGTCATCGCCGAAGGCAATATTCACATCTACGCGCCGTTGCGCGGCCGCGCGCTGGCGGGCGTGCACGGCAACCACGACGCGCGCATCTTCTGCACGTGTCTCGAGGCGGAACTGATTTCGATTGCGGGCATCTACCGTACGACTGAAGTCCCGCTTCCCGGCGAGGTGGCCGGCAAGCCGGTGCAGATCCGGCTGGACGACGAAGAAAAGCTGTTGATCGAACCGTTGAGGCTCACCTGACGCGCCGGGAGAAGCCGGGACGGCGGCGTGCGATGGGACCAAACTGAAGAAACTGACGAACACAAGGTTAAGGGAATGGCAAAAATCATTGTGGTGACTTCGGGCAAGGGCGGCGTGGGCAAGACGACCACGAGCGCGAGCTTCGCATCGGGCCTCGCGTTGCGCGGCCACAAGACCGCGGTCATCGACTTCGACGTGGGCCTGCGCAATCTCGACCTCATCATGGGTTGCGAGCGCCGTGTCGTGTACGACCTCATCAACGTGATCCAGGGTGAAGCGAACCTGAACCAGGCGCTCATCAAGGACAAGAAGTGCGAGAACCTCTTTATCCTGCCGGCCTCGCAGACGCGCGACAAGGACGCGCTCACGAAGGAGGGCGTGGAAAAGGTGATCGAGGACCTGCGCAAGATGGACTTCGAGTACATCATCTGCGATTCGCCCGCGGGTATCGAATCGGGCGCGCTGCTCGCGATGCACTTCGCCGACGAGGCGCTCATCGTGACGAACCCGGAAGTCTCGTCGGTGCGCGATTCGGACCGCATTCTCGGCATGCTCTCCTCGAAGACGAAGCGCGCGATCGAGGGCGCGGATCCCGTCAAGGAACACCTGCTCATCACGCGCTACAACCCGAAGCGCGTGAGCGAAGGCGAAATGCTCTCGCTCACCGACATTCAGGAAATCTTGCGCATCGAGCTGATTGGCGTGATTCCCGAATCGGAAGCCGTGCTGCACGCGTCGAATCAGGGCCTGCCCGCCGTGCACCTCGACGGCACCGATGTCGCCGAGTCGTACAAGGACGTCGTCTCGCGCTTCCTTGGTGAAGACAAGTCGCTCCGTTTCACCGATTACCAGAAGCCGGGCCTCTTTCAGCGCCTCTTCGGCAACAAGTAAGGGAGGCGCACGTCATGTCGTTTCTTTCGTTTTTTCTCGGCGAGAAGAAGAAGTCCGCCTCGGTAGCGAAGGAACGCCTGCAGCTCATCATCGCTCACGAGCGGGCGGGCGGCCATCCGCCCGCCGATTATCTGCCGGCGTTGCAGCGCGAACTGGTTGCGGTGATCTCGAAATACGTCAAGATCTCCGACGACGATATCCGCGTGAGTCTCGAACGTCAGGACGATCTCGAAGTGCTCGAGGTCAAGATCGAGATTCCGCAGGCCTGATGGTTGGGGCGGCGAGGCGTGCCGGTTTGCCGCCGGCGCGCTTCGCTGTTGTCCTTATCTCCTCCCGCTTTACTTTCGCAGTCAAGCGGCGGTTCCGTGCCGCCGCGGTGGCTCTCCTCGGCACGCGCGTCCTTCGCCTGCCGGCCATCGGCGACCCCCAAAACCTGCATTTGCCTTGCACGAAACAATCGGTTTCACTTCGTCCACGCTCGTAATGCCGCTCATGTCAGCGAAAACCGGGGTTCGCGCATTGATTGCAGTAGCGCCAACTCTGGCGTCTAACAACTGACAAGGGTGATCCCTATGAAAAAGTCCTTCCGCCTGATGCTCGCCAAGGGCGCCTTCCTCGCCGCCGGCGTTTGCGCTGTCGCCGCGCCGGCCTTGGCCGCAGTCGTCGTCGTCGAACCGAACGTTCCGCCGCCCGCCGAGCGTGTCGAAGTGGTACCGGCACCGCGCGCCGGTTACGTCTGGGACAAGGGCCACTGGAGGTGGGATCACGGCCAGTACGTATGGATTGCCGGCCACTGGCAGCGCGAGCGCGTGGGCTACCACTGGGTGCCCGGTCACTGGGTGGCGCACGGCCCGAACTGGCACTGGGTCGACGGCCACTGGGCAGCCTGAGGGACTGCTTTGAGGTGCAGCCTGCCGAGGCTGCCTGAGAGGCACGCCTGAAAGCGCGCCTGAGGAAATGGCTTGAGCGCGAGCCCGCAGCGTTTCAGCGACCGGAGGTTTCGTTCGCGGTGGTGCTGTCGGGCTCGTTGCGTCTGAGCGGCTCGGGCACGTCGGCGGGCGCCGCATCGGCTGCGGCGGGCTGCGGCGCAGCCGCCGGTTGCGGCGGCGCCGTGTAGCGCTGCGACAAGGTCTCGTAGAGCGGCGGCGCGAAAAAGCGCGAGACGCGGCTCGCGATCAGAGCCGTGGCCATCAGCGAGATCACGAGCGCGTGGCCGTTGATCATCTCCATCACGATCACGAACGATGTAATGGGCGATTGCGTGACGGCCGCGAGATACCCGACCATCGCGAGCGCAATGAGCATCTGCAGCTCCATGCCGCTGAAAACCATGTGCAGCGCGTTGCCGAAGCCCGCCCCGATCGACAGCGACGGCGCGAAAATACCGCCCGGAATCCCGGGCAGGTAAGAACCCACCATCGACGCCATCTTCAGGAACGGATACGCGAGTGACAGATGCTCGCGGCCGTCGAGCAGGCCGCGCGCTTCCGCGTAGCCGCTGCCGAACGTCGTGCCGCCCGAGACGAGCCCGATCACGGCGATGACGAGCCCGCAGAGCGCCGCGAACGCGACCGGCTGCTCGCCGTACAGCTTGCGCAGCGGCGCGGGAATCCAGCGCGCGGTATTGAGCAGCAGCCAGCAGAAGATGCCGCCGGCGATGCCGGTGACGACGGCGGTGAGCAGCACCGCAACGGCGAGCAGGTCCGGAAAGTGCGAGCCGATCTGGATCGTGCCGAAGTAGGTGTAGTTGCCGTTCAGGCCGAGCGCGATCACGCCCGCAATGATGATGGTGGTGATGACCACGCCGCTCGCGCGCGCTTCGAAGCTGCGCGTGAGTTCCTCGATGGCGAAGACGATGCCGGCAAGCGGCGTGTTGAACGCGGCGGAGAGCCCCGCGGCCGCGCCGGCCAGCACGAGCTTGCGTTCGATGTGCACGTTCGAGCGCGGATAGAGCCGCCGCATGTGGAACATGAGCGCGGCGCCGACCTGCACGGTCGGCCCTTCGCGGCCGATGGTGAAGCCGCCGAGAATGCCGAGAAACGACACGGCGATCTTGCCGGCCAGGATGGGCAGCGTGAGCAGACGCTCGCCCGACTCGCCGGGTCTCGCGTGCAGTACGGCGATCACCTGTGGAATACCGCTGCCTTCGGCGCCGCGAAAGAAAGTACGCGTGAGCCAGACCGAGACCGCGGCGACGGCGGGCGTCAGGATGAGAGGCAGCCAGATGTGCTCGCGCTGCAGGTGCAGAAAGGCGTTGTAGCCCCAGTCGATCAGGCGGGCGTAGAACACGGCCACGAGGCCCACGGCGACCGCGCCCAGCCACAGCACGCCGTATTGCCGCCACAAGCGTCGTGCGCGCCGCACGAAGGTCGAATAAAGGTCGGGGCTTACCGGTTGCATGGGCTCTGTTGGGGCGCAAAGACGAAATTATAGGGCGGGTCCGTGCAAGCCGCCCCTGGGGATTGCTGCGAGATTTCCCTGACCGTTCTTTTACCCGCGATAAACAAGGGCACGATGTATCGCTGGGGAATTGCCCGGATCATCTGCTTGACGATGCCGGCATTCCGTTAAAATCTCGAAAAAATTCATGGATAGCGAGCCGGCAGGACAATGAAACGGTTTCTGATTATCAAGGTGACCTCGCTGGGCGACATCGTCGAGGCATTACCGGTGGTGGCCGACATACAGCGCGAGTTTCCGGGTGCAACGGTGGACTGGGCCTCGGACGAATCGTTTGCCGATATCGTGCGCTGGAACGCTGGCGTCGACCGGGTGCTTTGCGCGCCGCTGCGCCGCTTCAAGAAGACGCGCAAGTGGAGCGACCTGAAAGCCATCTGGGCTTCGATCGGCGAATTGCGCGCCGTGCGCTACGACGCCGTCGTCGACATTCATGGCGTGTACAAGAGCGCCATCATCGCTGCGCTGACGCGCTCGAAGCGACGCTTCGGCTATCTCTCGCAGGATCTCGGCGAGCGCGGCGCGGCGTTCGCGTACAACGGGCGTTTCGGACCGCGTCCGAGAACCGATGCCTGGCTCGGCATGCGCATCAGCGCGGGCGAAGCGCTTGGCTATACGATCGATACGCCGCCTGTGTTCAACATGCGCATCCCGCGCGACGGGACGGCGCTGCCCGCGCCCGAAGGGCCGACCGCGCTGATTTTCCATGCAACGTCGAAAGACGAAAAGAAGTGGCCTGTCGCGCACTGGGGCGAACTCTGCCGCGATCTGCAGTCGCGCGGCCTGCGCATCGAACTGCCGTGGGGCTCGGATAATGAGCGCGCCACGGCTGAAGAGATTGCCGCCATCGTTCCTGGCGCCGTTGTCCTGCCGCGCCTGACTGTCCCGCAGGTGGCGCAGCGTATCGAGGACGTTGCACTCGTGGTCGGTACCGATACAGGCTTTGTCCATCTCTCGCATGCGCTGCTGAAGCCCACCGTGATGATCTTCGTCACGACGTCGGCGGAACATACGGGCGTGCGTGCACCAGGCAGATCGGTTTCGGTGGGAGACGGCAACCACGTGCCGCCTGTGAAGGCTGCGCTCGACGCCGTTAGCGAAGTCTATCCGCCGCGTGCCGATGCATCGCTGCAAGGCTCGGCCGTTTCGGCTGCGTGAGTGACACAGACGCGACACGGAGGCGACACGCGCTCGCCTTTTTTGTGTCTTTTCGCACGGCTTCTCGCGTAGTTTTTCGTTTACAGGTTTGTTAAAAGTGTCGCCGCGAGTTGGCGAATGTGCCGCGTACGCGGCGGCGCAGTGGGACATCGCGCCTCGCGTGTAACACGCGTCACATCGCTACTTACAAATTGCAACGCCTGGCGAAGTCGCCGTCGTGTTCAATCGAATCGTCCGGAAGCCAGACACGGCACACCAGGACGACAGACATTGACTCGACGGGAGAATGAAGTGAAACGACTGACGCTTACCCTCATTGCAGGTGCATTGCTCGCGGCAGCGCTGAGCGGGTGCGTCGTGGTGCCGGCCGGCGGCTACTATGGCGGCTACCATCACGGCTATTACTACTGAGGCGGATCGACCGGGAGAGCGAGGGCGGCACGCGCGCCGCCACCACGAGGTGACTCAGGCCAGCAGTATTTCGAGTGCGACGACCGCCGCGATGGCGGCCGCGTTCGCGGCAATCGCTTCGATCACCACTGCGCGCCAGCTCGTCGCGTGCAGCCTGAAAGCCAGCACGAGCGCAGTGCCGAGCGCGAGGGCGATCATCAGGACGACGTCGGCGTTGCTCAGATGGATGTTCATCGTCGGCTCCCGGAATGAGGAAGACAGCGTGGGCTGACCGAAATACTGATCTGTTGAACGAAGTATAGTCAGGCACCCCATGCGCTCAAAGTGGACAAAAAAAGCGGAGTCCGTCTTTTGCGGACTCCGCTTTTTCATCAGGGGCGACCCTGGGTATTACATCAGCGCCTTGTCGCGTGTCTCGTGCATGCACAGGACACCGAACAGGCTGATCGCAGCCGCGATCGACACGTACGCGCCGACCCACGACAGGCCGCCGCGCGCAGCGAGCACCTGGGCGATATACGGCGCCACCGAAGCGCCGAGAATGCCACCCAGGTTGTACGCCACGCCCGCGCCGGTATAGCGCACGCTCGTGGGGAAGAGTTCGGGCAGGAGCGCGCCCATCGGCGCGAAGGTGGCGCCCATCAGGAACAGCTCGATCACGAGGAACAGCAGCACGAGCGGCAGCGAACCACTGCCGAGCAGCGGCGCCATCGTGAAGCCCGAGGCGATCGCTGCGATGCAGCCGGCGGCCAGCACCGGCTTGCGGCCCCAGCGGTCGCTGGCCCATGCCGAAAGCGGCGTGGCGAGACCCATGAAGACGACCGCGACGCACAGCATGCCAAGGAAAGTCGGACGCGGAATATGCAGCGCCGTTACGCCGTGCGAGAGCGAGAACACCGTGGCGTTGTAGAACAGCGTGTAGCAGACGACCATGGCGAGCGCGCCCAGGAGCGTGGCCCGCCAGTGATCGGCGAGCAGCGTCGCGACCGGTACGCGCACGCGCTCCTCGCGCTCGATGGCTGCCTTGAAGGCGGGCGTCTCGGCAATCTTCAAACGCACATAGAGGCCGAGCGCGACGAGCACGGCCGAAACGACGAACGGCACGCGCCAGCCCCAGTCGCGGAACTGCTGGTCGGAGAGTGTCGAGGCGAGGCCGAAGAAGAGGCCGTTCGAGGCGAGAAAACCCACCGACGGCCCGAGCTGCGGGAACATGCCGAACCAGCCGCGCTTGCCGGCCGGCGCGTATTCGGTCGCGAGCAGCGCGGCGCCGCCCCATTCGCCGCCAAGGCCGATTCCCTGACCGAAGCGCAGGACGCACAGCAGGATCGGCGCGAGGCTGCCGATCGCGTCATAGCCGGGCACGAAGCCGATCAGCGTGGTGGAGAGGCCCATGACGAGCAGCGAGGCGACGAGCGTCGATTTGCGGCCAATGCGGTCGCCGAAATGACCGAACAGAAAGGAGCCGATGGGCCGCGCGACAAACGCGATGCCGAACGTGACGAAGGCCGAAAGCGCCTGCGCCGTCGCCGAGCCGTGCGGGAAGAACACCGGGCCGATCACGAGCGCGGCGGCCGTTGCGTACACATAGAAATCGTAGAACTCGATCGCGGTGCCGATGAAGCTCGCGAAGATCACGTGCGACGTGCGCGTCGCGCCGGCGCCGTCCTCGCCGGCGCGCGCGGGCGAAATCGGGGAAGTCGACATGTACGGAGTCTCCAGTCGTTGTAAGGCGCGTTGTCGCCGGGTTCGTCGTCGCTTGGGCGGTGCACGTCTTTATTCGCGGCGCAAAGGCCGGCGGGGTAGCGGAAAATTATAACGACCGTGAGTTGTGCGCAGCAAGGCGGCGGAAAGGCGGGGCGGCTGGGCGGCCGTTCAGTCGAAGTTCTGGGCCTGCGGCGACGCGAGCGTGCGCAACTGGAATTTGCCGTTGTCGTTGAAGAGCCAGTCTTCGAACATCTCGAGTTGACCTGCCGAGTTCAGCAGCCGTTCCGGCGGCACGGGCAAGGGTGCCGCACGGCGCAGCGTGGAGAGCGCGGTGGCTTCGGCCTCGTCGTCGCCGTTGGTGCGGTAGATCGACGACTTCACGATCTGGCCGTTGCGGTCCACCACGAAGGAGACGACCACGAGCGAACGCAGCATCGCCTGGGGCGAGCCATGCAGGATATACGAGGGGTTGCGATCAACGATGCGGTGGGCAACGGCCGTTCGGTACTGGTCGAGCGTGTTGCTGTTGATGGCTGCGGGCGGAATGATCAGGAGCGGACGCTGCGGCGGCGTAATGGTGCAGGCGCTTGCGATCAGCAGGGGCAAAGCGAAACCGACGCGCCGCAGCAGATTGGCGCATGACGCGGCGGGGCCGTCAGGCGGGCAGGCACGGATGAGCATTGTCGAACAAGCTCGGAGGCGAGACCAGATTCGAGCTTAGTCGAAATGCTCGCGGATGCAACCCGCGGTGGTCCGCAGCGGCCCGTATCATGCGCGGACATTCGGCGACGCCGGTGAAACGAGGCGGGACGGGCCGAGGCTTACTCGACCGGGAACTGCGCGCACGGGTCGGTCGCGATCGTTGCGCAGGCATACGAGTACTCCCCGCTCTTCAGGAACAGATCCTTGCCCTGCTGGAAGTTCGCGCGGAAGTCGGGCGAGCTTTCCCAGGCGATGAAGCCGGAGCACATCACGGCAGATAACACGACGAGCGTGAAGGCGATCTTTTCGAGGACTTGGTAACGGTGCGGCATGGTGGTGATTTCCCGGAATGCGTGGGATTTTACCGCGTTATTAGGGTTTTCACCTAGTTCCGTGTTTCGGGGTGTGTTTTGATTCAACCCTTATTTATTTTGGAGTTGGCTCGTCCGCTATACCAGTCGCGTAAGCTGGCCTCTGGAGTCGCATGCTGAAGGCAATCAGACCTGGGAATTGTCAAGGAATGCGAAATTTTCGGGATCGATGTCTTCCGTGTAGCGCTGTCGACGTCTGACGCTCGATGAAGAGTGGATGCTGGAGAGGCTTGTCGGGTGGAATTCTGGCGACTGGGCCAGAGGTTTCTAGGGGGAAGACGGCCGAGTGCAGGAATGTTCTGGCGGAGGCGGTGACCGCCAAAATACATTCCGAGAATTTCCGTGCCACTCCGTAGAATTCAATTACATCAATGGGTTAAAGCCATATTACTACTGTAACAGGCTACAATATTCCGGCGCTATCCGCCATTTTGCGATGGGCTAGACGATGGGCTGAAATGGCACTTACGGACAGACAGGCAAAGGGGCTGCAACCCGGCGACAAGCCGGTATTCGACGGGAAGGTAACGGGGTTGATGCTCACGCCAGGCAAGACGGGCAGCAAGTGGACGCTACGTTTCACAAGCCCGGTAACGGGCAAGCGGCGCGATGCGGGTCTCGGCGTCTATCCTGAAGTCTCGATACTGGACGCGCGTAACAAGGCGCTTGCCATGCGCACCCAACTCGACGCGGGGAAAGACCCAATCGATGAACGCGACCGCGAACAGCAAGCCGCGAGTGTCGCCGCTTCCGCGCTAACGTTCGAGAAAGCCGCGCGCACTGTCCACGAAGAGCTCAAGCCCGGCTGGCGGAATGCGAAGCACGCCGCCCAATGGATTAGCACGCTTGAGACTTACGTGTTCCCGAGGATCGGCAGCAAGCCACTCGACGCGGTCACGCCCGCCGACTGCGCGGACGCGTTGCGGCCTATCTGGTTAGACAAGGCAGAGACCGCCAGTCGTACCCGCCAGCGTATGCACGCCGTCATGCAATGGGCCTGGGCGCACGGCCATATCTCGGCGAACCCGGTTAGCGTAGTTGACCATATCCTGCCGAAGCAGGGCGCAAAAAAAGAACATCAACCGGCGATGCCGTGGCGCGAAGTTCCGGCGTTCGCGAAGGCTCAGTTACGTGATATCGAACCCGGCGACAACACGCGGGTGGCCTTGCTGTTCCTGATTCTCACGGCGGCGCGTAGCGGCGAAGTGCGCGGCGCGACGTGGGGCGAGTTCGACCTCGACGCCGGTATCTGGACCGTCCCAGGCGAACGTATGAAAGCGAAGATACCGCACCGCGTCCCGCTCCCGGCGGCCGCGCACGCGCTCGTCAAGCAGCTGAAGGAACAGAAGCAGTACGAGACGTTGGTGTTCCCGTCGCCGCGTGGCAAGGTGCTATCCGATATGACCTTGACCGCTCTACTGCGCCGGGTGAAAGCGAAAAGCGATACGCCGGGCCGCGTCGCGACCGCGCACGGCTATCGGTCAAGTTTCAGAGATTGGGCCAGCGAAAACGGCTACGCACGCGACCTTGCCGAGCGGGCGCTCGCACATACGGTCTCGAATAAGGTTGAAGCGGCGTATCACCGGACCGACCTGCTGGAATTGCGCCGCCCAATGATGGAAGCGTGGGCGTCGCATGTTTGCGGTACGGCGGAATGATTGGGTCCCGGCATCGCGATTATCGCGAGCCGGGGGTATGGACCTTAGAGGGTCAAGCGGTCATGACTTCCGGTTGTGGTCCAAGCCACGGCCTCTCGGCCAGGTATCGCACCCGGTCACAAAAGACGCTCCGTGGATCGTACAGGGCGCACGGCCACGAAGTGAAGTGCGCCACTGAGTCGTGAACATGTTCCGCCAGCAGGCCATCCACGGCGGGCGGGACAGCAGCGGGATCGTCCCACGCGGCAAGAATGAGGTCTTCATAAGGAGTGCGCTTGCGTGGCTCCGGTGGCGGCCAGTCCCGGCTGCCCGCATGGCGTTCTACAGGATTGCGCAGGAAGGCGACCCGGCGCTCCAGCCGCCGCTGTTCACCTAGTAACTGGGTCGCCTGCTTTGCCGGGTTTCGCGGGAGGGTGTACGTCCAGCCGGTCGGATCGCACTCGGGGTGGTCCTCGTCGGTGGCCGCCGGTACAGCCTCACAGGCCGACGCGGACACACCATGCTTCCCGTACAACTCCCCGAGCACATGGTTGTCGCCGTCCTTTCGGGCAAGACCGCCGCGCCACTGGAAATTCAGGCGACGGTGTACGTGTATCAGCGATTCCACATCGTCGCCTTCGGCGGCAGGCAGAGCCGCCATATAGTCCTGATAGAGCTTCAGCACAGGCTCGGTATTTGCGAGTGCGAAATAGCCTTGCCAGTCTGGCTGCATCTTGTCCAGCGACAGCAGCGGCACGCCAGCTTCCAGCGCTGCCGCGTACATGTGGCGTAGCGGGATGCGCGAGAGACGGTTGCTGCGGCCCTGTTCGTCTGGCGCGTAGCCGCCACCCACGTCCGAATGCACGCCAGGATAAACCACCTCCTCACAGTTGCCAGGATAGGTCCGGTTCACACGCACGGAATCCAGCGGGAATGCTTCACGGACCTCGTGGGCGGCAACGTAGTGCACACACCGCTCGACCTCGGGCGGTATCGCCAGTTCGGACGCCCAGTCCAGGTGCAGCCCCGGCCCGCCCACCGACGCCACCGTGTCAAACAGACCCAGGAACGTGATACGTAGCGGAATGCGCCACATGTCCTTTCCTATCCAGCACCGTTGACCGTCCTTATCGACGCATCGCGAAAGCAGCTTCCGCACAAAAGCCCGCGCCTCGGTCGCACCGCGCGAGAAGCCAAACACTGCAACACTGATAAACGGCATATGCTGCCGTGCTCCCTCGCTCCAGTCCTCCCCAAGAATCATGTCAAATGTGGCGAGCGCCGAATCGATGCGCGTCTGTCCTCCAGCACCCAGGCCGAGACCCAACGCCCCGCCGTCGTCATTGCGCAGCAGTTCGGTAAAGTAACCGGGCACTCGCCGGGGAACCTGGAACGGGGTGCCGACACCGGAGATGTAAGTGGGCGTGGCACCCTGTCTGGCCGGATCGTCAATCGCGGCCAGAAAGAGCTTAGCCACGTTCGACAGCGCCTGTTCGTGCTCAGGCTTCTCCAGTTCCTGATACATGTTGTTGCCAGTGCCGTCAAAGAAGAAACTGAGTTTCGGATAAAGACGGCACTGCAAGCGAGCCTTCGGGTCGCTGGGGAGTTCGGCGGCGATCCGTTTGCTCATTCCGCGTGCAGTAGCGCGGTCCAGTTCGGCGTCACTCACAGGTGCGCCCGCCTGGCGTACTGTCATGCTGAATTCCTTATGGTTGCGGGGTTATTTTGTGGCGCAGCGCGTGCGGCTTCGTGCAAACGCCAGTTCGGCCGTATCACGGTCGCGCACGATCAAGCAGAGGTAGCGGTCATCCTTCGCGGGGCCACCGGGTGGGAAATGCAGGACAGCAGAATGGGGTTCGCGCGGCTTGATGACGGCCTTCGTCTTCGGGTCGAGTTCCGTGCCCCACGTCCAATGAACTGTTACCGGTTCGCTCCAGTCCTTGGGGCTGGGATAACAGCAGGCCGCTGCACCACCACCGCCATGTGGTGGGCTGCCCCCCATGCCATAATGGTCAACAGCCATGTTGATCGCCCATTGGTCGGTCTGACTGATCGGGACCATGTACAGGGGGTGCTCGCTCGCGAGCGGATCGTCGGACACCAGTGCGCTGTCCGCCGTGCAGGCCGACAGGGCGAGCAGTGCGCCAGCGGCAAGCGCGACCGTGCGCGAGTATGCAATTGAGCACCTGTAGGGTGTCGTGTTGTGGAAATGCGGTTGGTGCCTGGATATCGCGTGCGACGCGTCCTGGTCTGCCATAGGCTGGCCTCCTTGCTGGATTGGGGGAGACGCGGCCCAATACATCAGGACTGCAAAGACAAGGCAGGCCGCGATACGAAGCTATTTCCGCTCTTCACGGCTTATAACGCGCAATACGCAGTGCCTCAATACGGAAACGTCAGAAAATTGGTCAACAATTGTCAGGGCGCAATGTTGAGCCTCGCCTAACCGGACGTAAGCCGGAGGGCATTGTTTTTGAGATGGTTATCGGTGGTCGCCGCTCGAATACGCCGCCGTTCGCCGGGCGCTGTGCGCTTCTTTTTTAAAGCGGTGCAATCACCTAGGTCGTCCCGGTTTCGTCCGCTTCGTCGTGGCCGTTTCCAAACAGGTTGGCGAACAGAATGTCGTCGTCCTTGTCGGTTTCGGTGCAGACCGTCGGGCGGCCATAGGCACGGTCGAGAATCGCGCAAGCAGCAGAAAGGCGCACCCCTTCAGTTGTGCCGTGCTGCATGATCGCGATGATCGTTTCGATGGCGGCAGGTGCATGCTGCCCGGCGAGATCGCGCATCCTCAGCGTCGTTTTGTTTAACGAGCCGGGCAGGCGACCGCCCGTTTTGCGTCCGAGAGCCATAGTTCTACTCCCTCCGATCTAACTTTCTCTAATTTAGACGGGCGGACCGTCGACTGTGTATTCGCCATCGTCTTAGGCGTTGGCTGCTGGCTGGCGGGTTGCCCGCAAGCGATATGGGCCGTGCCCGCCTTCACGTTCGACCCAGTGCGCGAGTCCGGTCTCGTTCTCGCGGGGGACTCGCTCAAACGCCGCCTGTCCTGCTTCGCCGTTGTTCAAAGTACCCTCGGTGCGAAAATCATGCGTATCGCAACATATGTTGAATCCGAATGAGGAAATGCGCGACGGGTCCGCATTGTCCGCGCCCGTGTCGGATTCCTTTGGCCTTGCATGGATGCGTACCCCTTGCCCGATGCGGACACCTTTGCGGACCCTTGGCTACGGACATTTCGCGAGTCTTCGCGCCCGCATTGCGGATGGTCTCAGGAAGGACCCATGCGCCTGTTCGTGACGCCTTAGCGCCCGGCTGGATCGTACCGCCAGCCACTCGCTGCCATTGCGACTTGCGCCTCAGCTTCGGCGCGACACTCAATCACTTTCGCGTGAAAGTACGCGATGTTCGGCAGCAGGTCCGAGAGCGGGCCGTTCGCGGCTCGCCCTAACGTTTCGGCGTGACGCTCGCGCGTCCATCCCTCAGCACGCGCAAGTTCGTCCACCATCGCGAACAGTTCGGCGCGCAACCGCCGCACGTTGTCCTCCGCGAGATACGGCCCCCACGGCAGGTAAGGTCCGCCGTCCGGGTCGATCATCGCACCGGCACATTTGTCGGACGTGGCTCTTGGATCGTTGGCGGCTTCCGCCTGTTCGCGTTCGTAGTCACGTATGGCACGCATGAAAAAGCTGTCGCACGTCGTCTTGCGCTCGCCGCTGTCCGCGATCACCACCACGAACAGGCTTACCGGCCCGCTCAGGCGGCTATCACGCTGCACGTCGACATGCGCCTGTATGGCCACGCTGAGCGCGGCGTGCGCGGAACACGCGACCATCGGCAAGGGAGCCTGAACGTAGCACTGCACCTCTTCCACGGCGGCGCGTATAGCTGGCGGCAAGGCGTCGACCGGATAGGGTTCCGGCTCTACCCGTACCGTCAACGGCTGCGGTTGCGGCCAGGCTGGCGGATCGTCCGCCACGGCGCTCGCGCGAGTGAAGAAGGCTTCACGCTTCGCTTGGATAGCCTCACGCTCGGCGCGTTCCCGCCTCGCGACCTCATCGGTTGCGACGATCTCCGCGAACGTTGCACGGCAAAAGTCGTTGCTCATAGCTCCCCCCGTTGCGCGCGTTCACGCAGCGCCGCCACCAGCGACGCGCGTGCGTTCTCCTCGACCCATTCGCGATGCTCAGCCCATTGTTCCGCCGTCATGGCGCGTTCGCATCGGGCCAGTTCGACGGCCAGCAGACTTTGTGCGTAAGCCTCAAGCGCGTCCACCGTGCGTGGTGGATGCTGGCGGCGGTCCCCCCGGACCTCGGCATGGTTAGCTCGCTTCATTCGTTAGCTCCGTTGAACAGCGCCGCCATGCGCCCGATATGCTCGCGCTCCGACTCTTCGGCAACCTTCGCGACCGCCAGCGCGTTCTCGGGCAACAGTTCCTCAATCGCGATGCGCAACAGACCGCGCAGAACGCTGGCAGGCATCGCTTCGGCTTCAACCGTTGCCGCAACCTCCGGCGAACGGCGGTCCGTGACCTTGCGCGGTTTGGTCGGGAGGTCGTACTGAGCGATCTGTTCTTCGTTGATCGCGATGCGCGCGAAATCGAGGTCGATTGCCGAATCGAGGTGCTTACGCAACTCGCGCTCCAGCGACCGGTCGATTAGTACCCCCGCCGGGTCGAAATCGCCGACGTAGAACACGACGAGCGGGCGACCATCGTCGCTGTCGTTGTGCTGCGCGGCCGCTTCGTGGACGAAGCTCACACTACTGAACCCGCCGCATGGGTAGAGAGGGACGGCCAGTTCCTGGCAGTCGTCCAGCACGACCGAAGCGATCGAGCGCGATTCGACCCAGACTTCGCACCGGCAGTCGGCACCGCGCCAGAGGTCAGCGCGGTAAAGCCCCCGCATGCGCCGAAGGAAATCGCCCGCGCCGCTGAACGTGTCGACGAAGTATCCACGCCTGGACATATCGGCGATCCAGTCGTACGGCAATACGCCCGCGCGGCGCAGCCGGACGCAACGTTCCTGGACATGGCGATACCCCCGGTCCGACTTCTCGACCGGAACCGCCAGCCTGGGGTTCGTCATCTGGTAAAAAACGTGCCGCACCGACTGCGGGTGGTCGGCACACAGGACCTCGATGATCTGCGCGTCCAGTTGATCCAGTTCGCTACGAGTGCGCCGCTGGCGCTTTATCGTGCTAGCACGATAAACGTCGGTATCGTCGCGACTCGCCTCGTTGCTGGCGGACTCAGGCGCGGACACGGCGGCCAGCCTTGACCGGTTGTTGCGCGCGGCTCGCGTCGATCTGCTGCTGCACCTAGGTCGCGACTTCGGACTCGATCCAGCGCACGGCGGCGGAACCGATGGTGACGGGCTTCGGGAATTCGCCTCGCGCGATGCGGTCATAGAGCGCGCTGCGCTGGAGTCCCGTAATCGCGGAGACGCGCGAGCGGGGAATCAGAACGGGGATGGTTTGATCGGCCATGCTGCACCTCAGCTTGTGGTGGTGCGCGCCGGGCTGGCGCGGCATGGCGGTATTTGATTCCTGCGCGTAGGCAGCGAATAGCCAGGCAGGTTGAGAAAACCCACCCCCTGCTAACGGTCAAAGGGGTGGGTGGGTTTGTGCTGAATGGGTAGGTGGGTTCGCGTGCGCGATACGAGCGAACCCAATAGCAGCAAGGCTTAAGGGGCGGGGTAGGTTACTGGCCGGGCGTCTTCGGCGCGCCGCCTGTCGGTTGCCAGTTGGCGACCTTCGCGACTTCCTCGATGCCGGTCTCGTTCGGATTTCCGTCGTCGTTCGTGAGCCCATATTCCGCCGCGTGCTCGCGCAACCATTTCTTGATCGCGTCTTTCACGCTTTTGCCGCTGGCCTGTGTAACCGCCAGCCACGCATTGACGGCAGCAGCGAGCCTTCGTGCATAGCGCGGATGCTCGGCGTTCAGGTAGTCCGGCGTATCACTCGCACCGGGGAAGAAGAACCCCGTTGTTACCCCGCGCGACGCGAGCCACGTTTTCAGGACTTCAACATCGACGGTCGTCCGCTGTGGGTCGATTTCGCCTACGGGGTCCCAATAACCTTCTGAATCATCGTTGATGTATCGAATATGGGTGTACTTGCCCAAGTAGACCTTATTGGCGGTCAGCGTTCTCCGTTCCGCTGCGTGCATCAACGCCTGTAGAACGGTCCTGAACTTTTCAGGGGTGTCGTCCTGGACCTCTTCGCCGGTCTCGAACTCCGTGAAGCTCGCCTGGCGCGGAATGTGGCAAGTTTTTTGGCCGTATTCGTCAGGCCCCTGGACGCGGCTAGGTCGGATGCCGCAAATCAACGCCGCCGCGCCCGCAAGCGAAAACGTATCGGCGATCCTGCAGAGATCGAACTCGTCCATGAAGTGTCCCGCGATGGGAAACATGAATGAGCGGATTCTAGCGGACTGTCGCGGCAACGATACGGGCCGCGCAGATATCTGAAACGCGTAGGAAGGCCGCGAGTTTGTGCGTGATGATGGGCTGAAAAAACCCCCCCGCAAATATCTGAATTTGCAGGGGTTTATGTTCCACTCCTGGCGGAGGCGGTGAGATTCGAACTCACGGAAGGGTTACCCCTTCGCCGGTTTTCAAGACCGGTGCATTCAACCACTCTGCCACACCTCCGGAGCCGCGCATTGTAACCCAAAAGGTCTGCCGGCCAGCAGCGTCTCACTCCGCGTCTTTGAGAAACATCTCCTGCAGGTCGTTCAGAAAGCGCTGCCCCAGTTCGGTCGGCGCGATTTTCTCGTAATCGCGCACAATCAGACCGCGTCGCTCGGCTTCCTGCAGCGCGGGCTCGATCGACGTCATCGACAAGCCGGTGCGCTCGACGAACCGGTGCACCGGAAAGCCCTCCACGAGCCGCAGCGCGTTGAGCATGAACTCGAACGGCAGATCACGCGAACCGACCTCGCGTTCCTCTTGCACCGGCGTGCCGGCGCGCGCCTGCTCGATGAACGTTGCCGGGTGCTTGTAGCGCGCCTGGCGCAGGATGCGGTTGGGAAACGACAGCTTGGTGTGCGCGCCCGCGCCAATGCCGAGGTAGTCGCCGAAGCGCCAGTAGTTCAGGTTATGGCGGCTCTGCCTGCCCGGTTTCGCATAGGCCGACACCTCGTAGCGTTCGTAGCCGGCTTCGGCCGTGCGCGCGTGGATCCAGTCCTGCATGTCGGCCGACTGGTCGTCGTCGGGCAGTGCCGGCGGGAACTTCGCGAACAGCGTGTTCGGTTCGAGCGTCAGGTGATAGAGCGACAGATGCGGCGGCGCGAACGAGAGCGCCGTTTCGATGTCGGCCTGGCATTCGGCGAGCGTCTGCTGCGGCAGCGCGAACATCAGGTCGAGGTTGAAGTTCTCGAAGGTATTCGCCGCGACTTCGACGGCGTGGCGCGCCTGCACCGCGTCGTGGATACGGCCGAGCGCTTTCAGATGCGCTTCGTTGAAGCTTTGGATACCTACAGAAAGGCGGTTGACGCCGCTTGCACGAAACTGCGCGAATTTTGCTGCGTCGAACGTGCCCGGATTGGCTTCAAGCGTGATTTCGGCGTCGGCGTCGAGCGGCAGCAGCGCGCGCACGTCCGAGAGCAGGCGATCGAGCCCCGCGGCGGAGAGCAGGCTCGGCGTTCCGCCGCCGATGAACACCGTGTGCACCTGGCGTCCCCAGACGAGCGGCAGGGCCTGCTCGAGATCCGAGCGCAGCGCGTCGAGGTAATCGTCCTCGGGAAAGCGCTCGCCTTTCCATTCGTGCGAGTTGAAGTCGCAGTAAGGGCACTTGCGCACGCACCACGGGAAGTGCACATAGAGCGCGAGCGGTGGCAGCGAGGTCAGGCGGGTGCTGCCAGGCGTCGAGAACGCCTGGATCACACGCAGGCCGGTTTGATGCGGGTCGCTCACGCGTCCTCCTTGAGGCGCGCGAGCAGGTGCTTGAGCGCCATCGCGCGGTGGCTCGAAGCGTTTTTCACGGCCGGATCGAGTTCGGCGGCCGTGGCGTTCAGTTCGGGCAGGAGGAAGTACGGGTCGTAGCCGAAGCCGTTCGCGCCGCGCGGCGAGTCGAGCACGACACCATGCCAGCGGCCTTCGGCGATGAGCGGCTCGGGGTCGGCGGCGTGACGTACGAGGGCGAGCACGCAGTAGTAGTACGCGCGGCGGTCCGCCTCGTCCTTCAGGCGCTCGACGAGCAGCGCGTTGTTGGCCGCGTCGCTCTTCTCGCCGCCGGCGAGCTGCGCGAAGCGCGCCGAGTACACGCCCGGCGCGCCGAAAAGCGCGCGCACGCACAGGCCCGAGTCGTCGGCGAGCGCGGGCAGCCCCGTAAGCTTCGCCGCATGGCGCGCCTTGGCGAGTGCGTTTTCGACGAAGGTGGGATGCGGCTCTTCCGCCTCGGGCACGTTGAACTGGCCCTGCGGCAGGAGCTCGATGCCGACCGTGCCGAACAGCGCCGCGAATTCGCGCAGCTTGCCGGCATTGTTCGAGGCGAGCACGACGCGCGAGAGCGCGCCGGCGGCGGCACCGCGGGTATTCCGGCCGTCAGCCATGCGCGATCCCCAGCGCCGCCTTTTGCTTCTCGACGAGCGAGCGGATGCCGCTCTGCGCGAGGTCGAGCAGGGTGTCCATTTCGGCGCGCGAGAAAGGCGCGCCCTCGGCGGTGCCCTGGACTTCGACGAGTCCGCCCGAGCCCGTCATCACGACGTTCATGTCGGTGTCGCATTCCGAGTCCTCGGCGTAGTCGAGGTCGAGGACGGGCATGCCTTCGTACACGCCCACCGAGATCGCGGCGACGTAGTCGGTGATCGGCGAACGCGCGAGGCGGCCGTCGGCAATCAGCTTCGACACCGCGTCGTGCGCCGCGACGAACGCGCCCGTGATGCTGGCGGTGCGCGTGCCGCCGTCGGCCTGGATCACGTCGCAATCGAGATTGATGGTGCGCGCGCCGAGTGCCTCGAGGTCGAACACGGCGCGCAGCGCGCGGCCGATCAGGCGCTGGATTTCCTGGGTGCGCCCCGTCTGCTTGCCGCGCGCGGCTTCGCGGTCGCTGCGCGTGTGGGTGGCGCGCGGCAGCATGCCGTATTCGGCCGTGAGCCAACCCTGGCCCTTGTCGCGCAGGAAGGGCGGCACGCTTTCGGAAACGCTCGCGGTGCACAGCACCTTCGTGTCGCCAAATTCCACGAGCACGGACCCTTCGGCGTACTTCGTGTAGTGGCGGGTGATGCGGACGTCGCGAAGCTGGTCGGCGGGGCGGCCGCTCGGGCGCTGGATCGATTGGGTCATCGTGAGAGCGTGCGCACGGGCACGAAAGGGGAGGGGAAAACACAATTTTACCGCCTCGACGCGACGCGCGAGGAACGGCGTCCGGGCTCGCGCGCGGGGCCGCCGCGCCAGGGCGGCGGCGCGGCGCGCGTCCTGTCCCGGGCTGGGCCGATCTGGGCGGGCCGCCCCCCAAAATGGGATAATACGGTTTCTCCGCCCCGCGTCATCATGAACACGCCGGGCGCCTCGATCCTTCCGCCGTGTCCCGCGCATCGCTACGCGCGACGCCACGGTTTTATTCGCGAGACGAACCATGATTTACAGCATGACCGGCTACGCAAGCGTCACGCGCGAGCTTGCTTCGGCTTCGGGTACGGGCGGCGCCAGCGTGTCCGTCGAATTGCGCACCGTGAACTCGCGTTTTCTCGACCTGAATTTCCGCATGCCAGAAGACGTGCGCGTCTGCGAGCCGACGCTGCGCGAAATGCTGATGACGAAGCTGTCGCGCGGCAAGGTCGATATCCGCATCAACGTGCAGCGCAGCGAGCAGACCGCGAACGCGGGCGCGCTGAACCGCGATGCGCTCGATCAGCTCGCCGCGCTCGAGCGCGCCGTGCTCGAAGCGTTTCCGGAGTCGGGGCATCTGCGCACGGGCGAGATCCTGCGCTGGCCGGGTGTGCTGGCCGAAAGCGGGGTCGCGCCCGAGGTGCTGCGCGATGCGGTGCTCGGCTGCGGCAAGGAGGCCATTGCCGAACTCATCAACGTGCGTGCGCGCGAAGGTGCGCAGCTCGCGAACATGCTGCTCGCGAACGTGACCGAAATGGAAGCGATCGTCGCGAAAATCACGCCCCTCGTGCCGGACCTGATCGTCAAGCACCAGCAGAAGATCGTCGAGCGGCTGCAGGAGGCGCTCGGCATTGCGGCGCCGGAGGCGAACGGCAACGGCACGATCGGTGGCGTCTCGCGCGAGGAGATCGCCGAGCGCATCCGCCAGGAAGTGACGATGTACGGCATTCGTATCGATATCGCCGAAGAACTGTCGCGTCTCACGGCGCATCTGAACGAAACGCGCCACGTGATCGAGAAAGGCGGCAAGGTCGGCAAGCGGCTCGACTTCATGATGCAGGAGCTCAACCGCGAAGCGAACACGCTCGGTTCGAAGGCGGCGGCGAAGGAACTCGCGGACGCGTCGATGACGCTCAAGCTCCTCATCGAACAGATGCGCGAGCAGGTGCAGAATCTCGAATGAAGGAAGCCACGAACATGACCGACCAGACCAGTGCAGCGAAGCCGCGCAATCCGTATGCGGGCGTCTATCCGGGCAACCTCTTCATGGTGGTGGCCCCCTCGGGCGCCGGCAAGTCGACGCTCGTCAACGCGCTGCTCGCCGAGGACAGCGCGATCCGCCTGTCGATCTCCTACACCACGCGAGCGCCGCGCTCGAAGGAGCGCGACGGCGAGCACTATCACTTCACCACCGTCGACGATTTCCTCGCGCGCCACGCTGTCGGCGAGTTTCTCGAAAGCGCCGAAGTGCATGGCAACTACTATGCGACTTCGCGCGTGTGGATCGAGGATCAGATGAAGATCGGCCACGACGTGCTGCTGGAAATCGACTGGCAGGGCGCGCAGCAGGTGAAGAAGCAGTTCCGCAACGCGGTAGAGATTTTCATTCTGCCGCCGTCGCTCGATGCGCTTGCCGATCGCCTCAGAAAGCGCGGCGAAGACGAGCCCAACGTCATCACGCGGCGCCTTCTGGCAGCCGGTAGCGAGATGGCGCACGCGAGCGAATCGGAGTACGTGGTGATCAACGAGAACTTCGATCGCGCGCTGCAGGAACTGCGTAACGTGGTGGCCGCAACGCGCCTGCGCTTCGCCTCGCAATACGCGCGTCATACCGGGCTCTTCGTGCAGCTCGGTATCCATCAGCCGCAGCCCGGGTCGTCGGGCACATAAGGTAGAATAAGAACCTGCTGAGAATGAGAAGGAAACCGACATGGCCCGCATCACCGTCGAAGATTGTCTGAAACAGATTCCGAACCGCTTCGAACTGGCGCTCGCCGCGACGTATCGCGCGCGCCAGCTCGCACAAGGTCACACGCCGAAGATCGAAAGCCGCGACAAGCCCACCGTCGTCGCGCTGCGCGAGATCGCGGCTGGCCAGGTCGGCCTGGAAATGCTGAAAAAAGTGCCTGTTTAACGGCGCCTCGTCCGTATTTCTGCCAAGGCCTGAAGTCGTCACGCGCGCGAGCCGCTTTCACGTCAACGCCAACCTGATACGGAGGGGAACATGAGCACGACGCCCTCGCCGGCCACCGAGGTGGACCAGGAAGCCGAGACCGCAAGCACCGCGCGCAACTACATCGACGCGGTCCTCGAACAGTCGTTTCGCCATCTGTTCGGACCCACCGCGACGCCGGAGCAGCCCCGCAAGCACGGGGTCGTCTCCATCGCCAATCTGACCGCCGCGCTTTCCGCTTACCTCACACCCGAGGAAATCAAGGAAGTCAAAGCGGCGTTCCACTTCAGCGACGAGGCCCACCTCGGGCAATATCGTCAGAGCGGCGAACCCTATATCACCCATCCTGTCGCCGTCGCGGAAATCTGCGCCGGCTGGAAGCTCGACGCCCAGTCGATCATGGCCGCGCTGCTGCACGACGTGATCGAGGACCAGGGCGTGACCAAGGCGGAGATCGCCGAGCGCTTCGGCGCGAAGGTCGCGGAACTGGTGGACGGGTTGTCGAAACTCGACAAGATGGAGTTTCGCAACCGCGAGGAAGCGCAGGCGGAAAACTTCCGCAAGATGCTGCTCGCGATGGCGCGCGACGTGCGCGTGATTCTCGTGAAGCTCGCGGACCGGCTTCACAACATGCGCACGCTCGGCGCGGTGCCGCCGGCCAAGCGCCGCCGCGTCGCGCGCGAGACGCTCGATATCTACGCGCCGATCGCGCACCGCCTTGGCCTCAACAACACCTATCGCGAACTGCAGGATCTGAGCTTCGCGAATTTCAATCCGAACCGCTACGCCACGCTGGAAAAGGCCGTGAAGGCAGCGCGCGGCAACCGTCGCGAAGTGGTGGGAAAGATCCTGGAAGCGGTGCAGCGCGCCATTGCGGACGCGAAGCTCAGCGCCGAAGTCACCGGCCGCGAGAAGACCATCTTCAGCATCTACAAGAAGATGCGCGACAAGCAGTTGTCGTTCTCGCAGGTGCTCGACGTGTACGGCTTTCGCGTCGTGGTGGAGTCGGCGCTCGAATGCTATACCTGCATCGGCGCGCTGCACGCGCTCTACAAGCCGGTGCCGGGCAAGTTCAAGGACTACATCGCCATTCCGAAGGTGAACGGCTATCAGTCCCTGCATACCACGCTCGTGGGCCCGTTCGGCGCGCCGATCGAGTTCCAGGTGCGCACGCGCAAGATGCACGAAATCGCCGAAGCGGGCGTGGCGGCGCACTGGCTCTACAAGAACGGCGGCGCCGATCTGAACGACGTCCAGAAGCGCGCGCACCAGTGGCTCAAGTCGCTGCTCGACATCCAGAGCGAAGCGGGCGATTCCAGCGAGTTCCTCGAACACGTCAAGATCGACCTGTTCCCGGACGCGGTCTACGTCTTCACGCCGAAGTCGAAGATCATGGCACTGCCGCGCGGCGCCACGGCGCTCGACTTCGCGTACTCGATTCACAGCGACCTCGGCAACCAGTGCGTCGCGGTGAAGATCAACAACGAGTTGCTGCCGCTGCGCACCGAGCTCAAGAGCGGTGACATCGTCGAGGTGATCACGGCGCCGTACTCCAAGCCGAATCCCGCCTGGCTCGGCTTCGTGCGCACCGGCAAGGCGCGCTCCGCGATCCGTCACTATCTGAAGACGATGCGGCTCACGGAGTCCGTGCAGTTGGGGGAGCGGCTCGTCGACCAGGCGCTCAAGGGCTATGGCTACCAGCTTTCGGATGTCACGCCGGAAGTGTGGGAAAAGCTCGTGCAGTGGACCGGTAACAAGGACCGTCAGGAAATCTTTGCCGACATCGGTTTGGGTCGGCGCGTAGCGGCCGTGATGGCCAAGCGTATCGAAGTGCTGATCAACGGCCTCGAGGCCGACGACGACGAGCACCACCATACGCCGCGCGATCCGAACGCGCCGCATGCGCCGCCCGTGGTCATCACGGGCACCGAAGGCATGTCGGTGCAGCTCTCGGCCTGCTGCCGCCCAATTCCGGGCGACGACATCATGGGCTATATCGGTATTGGCCTCGGCATGGCGATCCACACGACCGACTGCCGCGTCGCGCAGCGCATTCACAAGCGCGACCCGGGTCGCTGGATCGACGTGGCCTGGGCGCCGCAGCCTGGCCGCCTGTTCGACGTGGCCGTGAAGGTGCTCGTGAAGAACACGAAGGGTGTGTTCGCACGCGTGGCCGCCGACATCACGTCGGCCGACGCCAACATCGTGCATATCGCCATGGACGACGACCTCGCACAGGAGTCGAACCTCCTGCGCTTCGTGATCCAGGTGAGCGACCGTGTACACCTCGCGAACGTGATGCGCCGCGTGCGCACGAACCCGGACGTGATGCGCATCGTGCGTGAACGTCCGAGCGACGAAGGGCACCACCGCCACGATGGCGGCATGCGGATCGAACGCGAGCGCGGCGACTACTGAGCGGTGGGCGGGACTCCGCCCGTAGGGAGTTGCGATGAACGTAGCTGATCTGACGGGCATGACGCTCGACTATTGGGTGGCCCGCAGCCTGCATGATTTCGTCCGCGAAATTTATTTCACCGACAGCGGCACGAAGGTTGCGGTGCGCGGCAATGACCGTGGACGACCGTGGGATGGGCGCTTTGCGCCCTCGACGTCGTGGGAGGCGGCGGGTGTCGTGCTCGATCGCGCGCGGCGTTTCGAATTGCGCGAGCGGCGTGACGGCGCGAAGGCGTTCTGCGTTGCGGAATTCACGGGCAGTCACCGGACGGCCGAGGCGCATGGCGACTCGGTGCGCGTTGCGCTGCTGCGGGCGTTCGTCATGAGCCGCTACGGCGATACGGTGGGCGAGATGTTGCGGCAGCCGCAGGCGCTGAACGGCCCGCATGCCGAGCAGGTGGGGGAGCCGAGCGATATCGGCGACGTCGAAGATCTGCCGCGCCCGGATGCCCAGATAGGCGATATCGGCTCGCCGCCGCGCTAGGGCATTGGCGCAGGCGGCCGCGGAACAAGAGGAAGAGCGAGCTGAAAGACAAAAAGCCTTCCTGAATCATCAGGAAGGCCTTTCGAGAGGTGGCGCGGCTGGCAGGATTCGAACCCACGACCCCTTGGTTCGTAGCCAAGTACTCTATCCAACTGAGCTACAGCCGCACGCTAAAACTGTACTACTTCCGCCTTTCTGGTGCAGCCACGAAATCGCCGCCAGGAAAGACAAGGGCCTTCGTATGAGGAAGGCCCTCTGAATAAGTGGCGCGGCTGGCAGGATTCGAACCCACGACCCCTTGGTTCGTAGCCAAGTACTC
>NZ_JBANLK010000006.1:0-71759 GCF_054968425.1 Paraburkholderia sp. AV2 | reverse complement strand
CTATCCAACTGAGCTACAGCCGCACGCAGAAGTGAGATTATAGCAGAGGTTTGAAAAAAGGGAAGGCTCTTATCGCGATTTGTCCTCGCGCGGGCATCGTGTAACCTGTGTGCAGGTTGCAAGTATCAACACTGAATCATCATGAACAAGGCATTTGTCAAAGAATCGAACGACAGCGACGACGACGATCTCGAAGGCGGTTTGCCCGAGATTCCTGCCGGCGCGAAAAACTATATGACGCCGGCTGGTTACCAGCGCATGCGCGGCGAACTGCTGCAATTGATTGACGAGGCGCGTCCGGAAGTCGTCAAACTCGTCTCGTGGGCTGCCTCGAATGGCGACCGTTCCGAAAACGGCGACTATATCTACGGCAAGCGGCGTCTGCGCGAAATCGACCGGCGCATCCGCTTTCTCACCAAACGGCTCGATCTTGCCGAGGTGGTGGACAGCAGCCGCCAGGAAAACACCGATCAGGTGTTTTTCGGCGCGACGGTGGAGTACGGCACCGACGACGGCGAACTGCATACGATCACCATCGTCGGTATTGACGAAGTGGATCTGGACCACGGCCGCGTGAGCTGGATTTCGCCCGTTGCGCGGGCGTTGCTCAAGGCGAAGATTGGCGATCAGGTGACGCTGTACACGCCTGCGGGCCCCGCCCCGATCGACGTGCTCGACGTGCGGTATCCCGCAGCGGGCGAGGCCTGAGCATAGCCGCGGCCGCGCGGAGCGAAATGGAAAAAGGCGCCGCCAGGGCGCCTTTTTCGCTGCTTCCCGCGTGCTCTGGGTCAGCAGGACGTTGCTTAGAAGCGGTGACGCATACCTACCGTCACGGCGACCTGGTCTTGCGTATTCGACGCCGAACTCAGACCGTTCAGGTAAGCGCCGACTTCCGGATTCGACGAGACGTGCTGCCAGTCGCCTTGCAGGTAGACGTCGGTGCGTTTCGAGAGCAGATAGTCGGATTGCAGCGCGACCGTGTTGTAGTTCGGGTTCACACCGCCGCCCAGATTCGCGCGGGTGTACGTGTATGAACCTGCGAGGCTCAGGGCCGGAGTCAGGGCATAACGGATGTTGCCTTCGAAGTTCTGGAAGCGTGCGCTGTTCGCGTTGAACGGAACGCCCGCGGTCGCAACGCCTGATTTCGCAGGCGAGATGCTGCCGCCCTGCGTGTCGCTCAGGTTGGTCTGCGTGTACACGAAGCCTGCCGTTGCCGGGCCGAACGTGTAGTTGAGGCCGCCGCCGAATGTGCGCTGACGGCCGGCCAGGAAGGTCCATTCGCCCGTTTGCGCGCCCGCGAATGCGGCTTGCTTGACCTGCGGGTTGTTCATGTCGTTGTTCAGTTGCAGGTAACCGGCGGCGACGTTCAGGCCGCCGTAGTTATACGTGGCGCCAAAGCTATAGGCCCGGTTGTTCGCGAATTCGGCGCTGTTCGAGAACGAGTACGTCGTGCCGAACTTGAAGCCCGAGTAATTCAGGCTCGAATACTTCACCGTGTTGTTGAAGCGGATCGAGTTGTTCAGGTTGTCGTTGTCGAACGGATGGGCGGCGATCATGCCGCCGGCTTGCGTCCCGGTGATCGACAGCGGTGCCAGATAGTCGACGACGGTGTCGTACTGGCGGCCGAGGGTCACGGCGCCATACTGATCGCTGGTCAGGCCGACGTATGCCTGGCGGCCGAACATGCGGCTCGATTGACCTGCCGTGCCGTTCATGATGCTGAAGCCGCTTTCCAGCACGAAGATCGCCTTGAGGCCGCCGCCAAGGTCTTCAGAGCCGCGCAGGCCCCAGCGGCTGCCGGTGACGGTGCCGCTCGTTGCTTGCCATGCGCTATGACCGTTTTGGTTGTTGGTGTAAGTGATGCCGGCATCGATCAGGCCGTATAGCGTTACGCTGCTTTGGGCGTGCGCAGCCGTTGCGACAGCGCCCGAGAGGGCGGTGACCATGAGAGTCTTTTTCATCGTTATGAACTCCGAGTGCAATATGGGTTTCCGGGAACCCAGGCTTGCGGAAACCGTTCACGCGAGAGCCGGCGAGAAGGGACAAGCCGCGTGGGACGCATGGATGCGACGAAACCGGTTTCCGGACAGGCAGAGTGTAGAGAGGGTGCGCGAAAGCGAAATATTTCGAAATTCACAATAGTCCATTGTGAAAAGTCGAATTATCTTGAGTGGAGCCTCAACCCCTGGCTGGAAGGGGCTTTGTCCCGCGCGGGTCCAGGTGTAAGCGAAATGTCAACTGAGTGACGTTGCCCGACCGCTACAGTGTGATTGCGAAAATCGGAATAAAAAGATGCCGTGCACCATTGTTGCGACCGGTGTAACACATGATTGTGTTATATGCGCTTAATACGCAGTTCGAACAGCGCATATACTACAAACGCTGCTTTTCGAAGCAGACTTTTTCGTTGACGAAAAAGATCTCCAAACCTTTGTCAGCGCGGCCCCAAGCCGCGCTTTTTTTTGTTCGCGCTATTGCTGCGCGTTCATCTGGCTGGTGCGGCGGGAGGCTCGAGCTGCAAGCTCCAGTCTTCCATCACGTAGTGCCGCGCGTCCATGGGCGAGCAGAGCAGGTTGTGCCAATGGTCCCCGTGCCACGGGCCGTAAGCGTCGAGTTCTTCCACTATGGACGTTGCCGGGTCTTCTGTTTGCACCAGCCACTTAAAACAGCGCCGCAGATTCTTCAGCATGATGACCTCCTGAAGCTTGCCATCCATCCAGATCTTGAATTGAATGTTTTACTTGAACAACCCGTAAAAACACTTACGTTTGATACGTATTGTTACATATCGGGAATTCTTGCGGTGACCGCATTAACACAAGTAATTCGGGTAAAAATGACGCAGGCTTGCGCAGCGCCATAGTTCGGTTTTTGCGCGAATTTTGATGCACGATGGTTTTATCGTGAAAATGGGAAAGCTGTTATAAAAAATTCGCTTGACTGGCGATTGTCGTTCCCCGTATAACGGCAATGCTGATTTTCCGGTCAAGCGCAATACCCATGCAGTTTGCTGAGTTTGTGATGAGGCGGGGATCGGTTGGCTTACGGCGCCAGGGTTAATCCCCGCGTCATCAAAATTTCGAGGGAAACTGAAACATGGAAACCGGTATCGTCAAGTGGTTCAACGATGCGAAGGGCTTTGGATTTATCACGTCTGACGCCGGCGGCGATGACCTGTTCGCGCACTTCTCGGAGATCCGCGCGGACGGCTTCAAGTCGCTGAAAGAAAACCAGCGCGTGTCGTTCGACGTCAAGGTCGGCCCGAAGGGCAAGCAGGCAGCGAACATCCAGCCGCTGTAAATGCATGCTGTGAATGTAGTCTGACACAGGCGCGACGCGCATGTGTCAGAACAGAAGGCCCTGGTAATACCAGGGCTTTTTTATTTTGATCGATTAAAAATAAAGACATGCAATAACGCGAGGCGTCGCGTTATTGTTTTTGCAATCGGGGAAAATCCGGGGAGTGCCGATGTGCGCCATTTGAAAGGTTGAAGTCTTGTATCAAGGAAGGCTGGGCACGTGGCGCCCGAACAGGGCATACTTGGCGCGTTTTCTTACATCCTTGCTTGCTGCTTCACCATGTCCGATATTTCCATGATGCCCGGCGCTGCGCCGGTCGATTCTCCCCTGGTTTTCGTGGATCTCGAGACGACAGGCGGGTCAGTGGGTGAGCATCGGATCACCGAGGTCGGCGTCGTGGAAGTGGCGTCGGGGCAGGTGACACGATGGAGTACCCTCGTCGACCCGCGTCAGGCGATTCCGCCCTTCATTCAGCAACTCACCGGCATTACCGATCAAATGGTGCAGGGCGCACCGACCTTCGACGAGATTGCGCCCGCACTCCTCGAGCGGCTCGACGGCAAGCTGTTCGTTGCCCATAACGCAGCGTTCGACCGGGGTTTTCTGCGCGCGGAATTCGAGCGTGCCGGTTTCTCGTTCAATCCCGACGTCCTGTGCACCGTGCGACTTTCGCGAGCGCTGTTTCCCGGCGAGAAGCGTCACGGACTCGACGCACTCGTCGAGCGGCACGCGCTCGTGCCGTCGGACCGCCACCGGGCGCTCGCCGATGCCGATCTGCTCTGGCAGTTCTGGCAGCGTCTGCCCTCGCTTGTGCCGGAGGAGATGCTCGCTACGCAGATCGACCGGCTGACGCGGCGGCATCGGCTGGCGGGCGAAATCACGGACGATCTCATCGATACCGCACCGGCTGGCCACGGAGTCTATGCGTTCTATGGTGAAGACGACGCGCCTCTCTATGTCGGACGCAGCGTGCGCGTGCGTCAGCGCGTGCGCGCCCATCTGTCGGGGGAGCGCCGCTCGTCGCGCGAGCAGCGGATGGCACAGCAGGTGAGGCGGGTGCAATGGTGCGCCACTGGGGGAGAATTCGGGGCGCTGCTCGTCGAAGCGCAATGGATCGCCGCGCTTCGACCCGCGTTCAATCGCGTGCCGCGCGTGACCCGGCGCGATCCGCTGTCGGCGTCCTGGCCGTTCGATGGAGCCGTGCTGGTCGAGGAGCGCGACGCGGCCGGCGGTGCGAGTGTCCTGCACCTCATCGATCGCTGGTGCTATCTGGGCGCCGTGGCAAGCGTTGCCGAGGCTGCCGAGCGCATTCAGACCGCGGGCGAACCGTCATTCGAAGTGGCGACGTGGCGCATCCTGCAAGGCCGCCTCGAGCGTGGTTTGCGCGTGCAGCCGCTGCAGTTGTCCGGGGCGGGCGCTGTTGCGAGCGTCGTTCAGGGGAGCGGGGGCGCAGCCGGCTGATCCCGTATGGGACTCCTAAGCGGCGCCGCCTACCCCGCCGCCTTCGCAGACATGGCCAAGCGCATCGTTGATCGCGCCAGCCCGTGAGGAATCGTAGCGCGTTAGCTGTTTCCAGTTCGCGAGCGCGCGCCCAAGCCGGGAGGGACAATCCGCCGAGGCCCGCAGCGGCTGAATTTGCACGAGCGCGCCGATCAACTGCCCGGTAAGCCGGTCGAGCTGGGGGCGCATGACGGTAGCAAGATCGGGTGCGGCTCCCGCTGGAGCCTGCGAGGTGCGCCACGTGTCGAAGAGCGCCTTCTGCACTTCGGTGCTCGCGTCGATCTGGTCGCGGAAGAACGCGTGTGCAAACTCGGGGTCGACGCCCGCTGCGGTCGCCCGCTTCTGGACATCGGTGAGCAGTGTCGCTTCGCGCGGCGCGTCGGTGATCGGTTTGTGATGCTCCCACTTCCAATGAGCGACGGGTTCGGCGAGCGAGAGGCGCTGCGAAACGAGCGCGATCAGATTGGTGAGCGCCGTGTCGTCGCCATCGGCGCGGGCGGGGGAAAGAGGTAGGGCGAGCAGCAGCGCCGCGGCGCAGCAGGCGCTTGCGCGAACGAGGGAATTCATTATGCGGTTTCGGTGGAAGTGAGCCGTCGGCTCGGGGTCGCGAAAGGCAAAGGATAGCGGGTATTGGCGATGGAGTAGCCGGTCGCGGATGTACCGGGTCGCGAAGGGATTCGCGAAGCCTCCAGTTGCTGCACTGCGTTTGCCGCGCAGCCCGAACATGCGCTGTCTCTATGTACAGCGCACGCTTTTGCATTAGCGCGCATCGAAGCGGCGGGTCGTCCGATCCGCCGTTCAATGCGCGTGCGCGCTTTCCCCGTTACTTTTGTTCGTGGGCCTTACGTTGCTCGTCAAGAAATGCGCGCACGTGTGCGGGCAATTCGTCGCCGAGGAATTCGACGGCCACCGGTTCCGGATCCGGGCTGAATACTTGGTCCGGGGTCGGAATCCTTGGCGGTTTGGCATCCATGATCTTTCTCCTGTGTAAGGCAATTATCCGACTCGGCCCTTCAAGCGCGCTAGTGCCGTTCACAGTAACAATGCTTTTCAGATGTGCGTGTTGCTTTAACCGCACAACGTCACACGGTAATAACCGGCGCGGAATATAATTGGCTGGATCACTTTTCGTGCTCCGTATGCGCGTTGCTTTCGCGCTTGCGCCTGCCAGCACAAGGGTTCTGAGCGCCCGCGCGTTGGTGCGGCGGGCCGCGCACGGGACACGAGATCATCCCTCCATGTCTGCGCAACGCACGATTAACCTTTGCCGTTGACGCGAAAATTCTTAAATTTTCTTAAACGCAAAAAAAGCGAGTTCGAGTCCATTCGTTTGATTAATTCAATCGCGAATGCCGTTTTCGGGCGATTTACTGCCAGGTGCATATAAACCAGGGCGGTGGTGAACGTGGGCTCCCGCTGCTCGCTTTTGGTAGCTAATGTCCTGGAGGCCTGAAGAGGGGCGGGTGCCGGCACATGCTGCACGTTTTCGTGGTTTGCCGGTCGCGCAGCGGCGTCGATCTTTCTGCGGGAGAGGCTCGCGGGGCGCGAGCACCGATGAGCCGGTTGGCGCGCTTCGGGACCGTAGAAATGAGGCCGCAGAAAACAAAAAGCCCAGTCACGAGGACTGGGCTTTTTGCTTGATTCTTTTGGTGCCGGAAAGAGGAATCGAACCCCCGACCTTCGCATTACGAATGCGCTGCTCTACCGTCTGAGCTATTCCGGCATCAGAGAAGGAAGATTATAGGAAGGATTCACCGTATACACAAGCCCCTCCCGTGCCTTTTTCATTTTTTGGCTTCGTGATGGTAGCGGGTCACGCGCTCGACTTCGTTCTTCGATCCGAGAAACACCGCCACGCGCTCGTGCAGGCTCGTTGGTTGAACGTCGAGGATGCGCGCCTCGCCGTTCGTCGCCGCGCCGCCCGCCTGCTCGACGATGAAGGCCATCGGGTTCGCTTCGTACATGAGGCGCAGCTTGCCGGGCTTCGACGGATCGCGGCGGTCGGCCGGATACATGAAGATGCCGCCGCGGTTCAGGATGCGGTGCACGTCGGCAACCATCGAGGCGATCCAGCGCATGTTGAAGTTCTCGCCGCGCGGGCCGTCCTTGCCCGCATTCAGCTCGCCGATGTACTGCTGTACCGGCTCGTACCAGTGGCGTGCGTTCGAGGCGTTGATCGCGTATTCGCGCGTCTCCTCGGGGATGCGCATGTTGCTTTGCGTGAGCACCCACGAGCCCAGTTCGCGGTCGAGCGTGAAGCAGTTCACGCCGTTGCCGGTCGTGAGCACCAGCACGGTTTGCGGGCCGTACACGGCATAACCCGCCGCGACCTGCTTCGTGCCCGGCTGCAGGAACGAGGCTTCGGTGGGCTGCTGGCCGTCCGGGCAGCGCAGCACCGAAAAGATCGTGCCGATCGAGACGTTCACGTCGATATTCGACGAGCCGTCGAGCGGATCGAACACGAGCAGGTATTCGCCCTTCGGATAGTTGGCGGGGATCGGGAAGAAGGTTTCCATCTCTTCCGATGCCATTGCGGCGAGGTTGCCGCCCCACTCGTTGGCGTCGAGCAGGATTTCGTTCGAGAGGATGTCGAGGTTCTTCTGCACCTCGCCCTGGACGTTCTCGCTGCCGGCGGTGCCCAGTGCATCGCCCAGCGCGCCTTTGCTGACGTTGAAGCTGATCGCCTTGCAGGCGCGGGCGACGACTTCGATCAGGAGGCGCAGATCGGCGGGCAGATTGCGGTGCTCGCGCTGCTGCTCGATCAGGTACTTCGTGAGGGTGGTACGACGTTGCAAAGCCATTGCAGGACTCCGGAAAGGCTTGGGAATAATGCAATTCTACCCGCTCGACCTTGCACGGCCGGGGTGCGGCGGCGCGAAAAAAAATCGACAAAAAAGCCTGCCGGGAGGGCAGGCCTGCAGGGACTTCGCTGCGGCGCAGCCGCTGGGGCCGCGCCGCATTCCGGCCGGTTACGCCAGCGCTTTTTCGACGATCTCGCGCACATCGCGCGACTTCGCACCGGCTGCGACCTTCTCCAGCGCGGCGCGCATCGGTTCGCGCAGTGCCGGCGTAAAGCGGCGCCACAGTTCGAGGCTGCGCGCGAGGCGCGCGGCGACCTGCGGGTTGATCGCGTCGAGGGCAAGCACCTGCTCGGCCCAGAATGCGTAGCCCGAGCCGTCGGCCGCGTGGAACTGCGCGGGGTTCGCTGCGCAGAAGCTGAAGATCAGCGAGCGCGCGCGGTTCGGATTCTTCAGGTTGAACGCGGGATGGCGCATCAGCGCGCGCACGGTCTCGATCACCGGCCGCGCCGTGCTGCCGCGCTGCGCGGCCTGCAGCGCGAACCACTTGTCGATGACGAGCGGTTCCTTTTCGAAGCGCGCGTAGAAGTCTTCCAGCGCCTTGTTCGCGAAGTCGCCGCCCGTAGCCGCCGAGGCGTTCAGCAGTACCGAGAGCGCGGCCGCGCGGTCGGTCATGTTGTTCGCACCGTTGTATTGCGCGGTGGCGAGGCGTACGGCGTCGGCCGGATCGTCGAGTTCCGAGAGGTACGAGAGCGCGAGGTTCTTCAGCGCACGATGGCCGGCCGCCTCGGGTGTCGGCTCGTAGGCGCCCGGGGTGAGGTGCTTCTCATAAGCGGCGAGCCAGTCGGCCTTGAGCGCCGTGCCAAGACGCTTGCGCAGGAACTGGCGCGCTGCGTGCACGGCGGCCGGGTCCGATTCGGTCATCTGTTCGGCCAGGTACGTTTCCGACGGCAGCATCAGCGCGAGTTCGCGGAACGACGGCGAGAGCGCTTCGTCGTTGAGCACGCGGCGGAACGCGTCGATCACGTCGTCGGTGACTTCGAGGGGCTGGCCCGCGCGCGCGGCAAGCGCAAGCAGCTCGCGCGTAGCGAGGCGCTGGCCGGCTTCCCAGCGGTTGAACGGGTCGCTGTCGTGAGCGAGCAGGAAGGCCAGTTCGTCGTTGCCGTACTCGTACTCGACGATCACCGGCGCCGAGAAGTTGCGCAGGAGCGAGGGCAGCGGCTTCGCCGGCACGTCGACGAATGTAAAGGTCTGCTGGGACTCCGTGAGTTCGAGCACGCGCGTCGTGCCTTGCGCGTTCGTCTCGCCTTCGAGGCGCAGCGGCAGGTCCTTGCCGTCCGCGCCGATCAGGCCGATCGCGAACGGGATCAGGAGCGGCCCCGTCTGCGTTTCGCGCGCGGCCGGCGAGGCGTTGCCGTAGTCCTGCGCGAGGGTCACGGCATAACGCTTCTGCGCTTCGTCGTAGCGTGTCGTGACTGTCACGCGCGGCGTGCCCGCCTGGCTGTACCAGCGCTCGTACTGCGTGAGGTCGCGGCCGTTGGCGTCAGCCATGGCGGCGCGGAAGTCGTCGCAGGTCACGGCCTGCCCGTCATGGCGCTTGAAGTACAGGTCCATGCCCTTGCGAAAGCCTTCGCGGCCGAAGAACGTCTGATACATCCGCACGACTTCCGAGCCTTTCTCGTAGACCGTCATCGTGTAGAAGTTGTTGATCTCGACGTAGCTCTCGGGACGCACCGGATGCGCCATCGGCCCCGCGTCTTCGGCGAACTGCATCTGGCGCAGCACGCGCACGTCTTCGATGCGCTTCGTTGCGCGCGCCGCTTCGTTCTCGTCGCCGCCCGACATGGCCGCCGAGAACTCCTGGTCGCGGAATACCGTGAGGCCTTCCTTCAGGCTCAACTGGAACCAGTCGCGGCAGGTCACGCGGTTGCCGGTCCAGTTATGGAAGTACTCGTGGCCGACCACGGCTTCGATGTTGGCGAAGTCGACGTCCGTGGCCGTTTCGGGATTCGCCAGCACGTACTTCGTGTTGAAGATGTTGAGCCCCTTGTTCTCCATCGCGCCCATGTTGAAGTCGCTCACGGCGACGATCATGAAGCGGTCGAGATCGAGTTCGAGGCCGAAGCGCGCCTCGTCCCAGCGGATCGAGTGAATGAGCGAGTCCATTGCATGGCGCGTCTTGTCGAGGTCGTGCGGCTCGACCCAGACTTGCAGCAGCTTTTCCTTGCCCGAGCCGCTCTTGATGCGCTCTTCCAGCGCAACGAGCTTGCCCGCGACCAGCGCGAACAGGTAGCTCGGCTTGCGGAACGGATCTTCCCATTTTGCGTAATGGCGGCTGTCGGGCAGGTCGCCTTCCGCGATCAGGTTGCCGTTCGAGAGCAGTACCGGATACGTGGCCTTGTCGGCGCGCAGCGTGACTGTATAGGTGGCCATCACGTCCGGGCGGTCGAGGAACCACGTGATGCGGCGAAAGCCCTCGGCTTCGCACTGCGTAAAGAAGTTGCCGCCCGAAACGTAGAGGCCCGAAAGCGTCGTATTGGCCGCCGGGTCACAGGCGCCGGTGAGCGTGAGCTCGAAACGGTCGGGCACGTTCTCGACCGTCAGGCCATGCTCGTGCGCGTGCACATTCGCATACGGCTTGCCGTCGAGCGCCGCGCTCACGAACTCCAGTTGCTCCCCCATCAGTTCGAGGTGCGGCATAGCGGCGGCAGCGGGGTTGCGGCGAACGCGCAGCGTGCTTTTCACGATCGTGCGCTCAGGGACGAGGTCGAACTCGAGATCGACGGTATCGATCAGGAAAGCAGGTGGCGCGTAGTCGGCGCGGCGAATCACGTTGGGCGTGGCGGTCGTATCGGACATGGTCGGGTGGGATCTCGTCGAATGGGGCGTCGCGCCCGTTCTGCCGCTTGTGGGGCGCTGCTTTTGGGCGCTTGTGGCGCGGCGCATCGTCTCATTGTACAAAGGCTCGGCCGGCTTGTCCGGGTTGGCCGTGGAGGCGGGCGTCGGGTGCGGGGCTGCGCGCGAACTTTCCCCCATTTGCGCGAGTCAGTATGATCATCGGATTGCCGTGCCGGGGGTCGGGCGCTACCGCCTCGACCGCGCTTTCGACCAATAGACACGAGAAGACCATGAAGCATGACCGCTGGACCCGCCGCGCCCTGATGCTGCTGGCGGTGTTTGCCGTGACGCTGTCCGGCTGCACGACCTACGTGACGAGCCAGGTGACGGCCTTTTCGGCGTGGGAAGGCGGCAGCGACGCCACGCGCACGTACGCCTTTTCACGCAACCCCGACCAGAAGCACAGCATCGAGGAAGAGACCTACGAGCGCATGGTCGCCGACGGTCTGGCGCAGTATGCGTTCCGCCAGGTCGACGAACGGCAGGCGCGCTATCTGGTGGGCCTCGCCTACGGCAGCCGCATGGATCAGGTGACGGTGGCGCAGCCGGTGTTCTACAACCCGTGGCCGGCGCCGTACTGGGGGCCGTTCAATCCTTGGGGGGCGTGGGGGCCCTACGCGCCCGCGTACGTGAACCAGACCTATCCGGTCTATACGCACGCGCTTGGCATCCGCATCACCGACAAGGCGACGGGCAAGGAGCTCTATAACGTGACGGCGCGCACGTCCGGCGACGAGCCGTCGCTCGTGCGCGCGATGCCGTACCTCGCGCGCAGCGCACTCTCGAATTTCCCGCTGGCGAACGGTTCCGTGCAGGAAGTCAGGCTGCCGGTCGAGAAGAACGGCGGGGCGCCGAACGAAATGGCCGCACCGATGCCCGCTTCGGGCGCTCCCGCGGCGCAGTAGCCCCGCGCGCCCTGGCATGCCCGGCAGGGCAATCGAATGGCGGGCCGCCGCAGGTTTTCAGGCGGCGCCGCCTTTCGTTCCGATTATTCCGTCTAGATTCCCACGCCCATCACCGCCAGCACGCCGAGCACGACGAACATGACGGCGGCGATGCCGTGCACGAGCTTCGTCGGCAGCTTGTGGGCAAAGCGGTCGCCCAACAGGATGGCAGGCACGTTGGCGATCATCATGCCGAGCGTGGTGCCGCACACCACACCGAAGAAGTCGTGAAAGCGCGCGGCGAGCGCCACCGTGGCGATCTGCGTCTTGTCGCCCATCTCGGCGAGAAAGAAGGTCACGACGGTCGCGCCGAACACGCCCAGCCGCGAGCGGTTGACGTTGGCTTCGCCTTCGTCGAGCTTGTCGGGCACGAGTATCCATAAGCCCATGGCGACGAACGAGGCGGCCAGCGCCCAGCGCATCACGGAAGGCGTGACGAGCGCGCCGAGCCAGGTGCCGAGCGCGCCCGCGCCCGCGTGATTGACGAGGGTGGCGACCAGCACGCCAAGGATGATCGGCATGGGCTTGCGATAGCGCGCAGCAAGGACGAGCGAAAGCAGTTGCGTCTTGTCGCCAATTTCGGCAAGCGCGACGGCACCCGTGGAAACGAGAAAGGCTTGATCCATTTTCTGAAAGTCCTCGGGCCGAGATGAGTGCGAGCGACGACCCACAACCCGCCGGGCCCTGTTGCGGCGGTTATGGGTCATCGGTCTCGCCAGGCCAGAGGCTGCACCTGCCATGGCCGCGAAGGCCAAGTTTGTTGACAGGTGCCCCCGCGGATCGTGCGCCGGGCGCATGAGCCTTCGTGGAAGGCGTGTTGCGCAGCACGATGCGGGGCGGCTACTCCCCAATGAGCGGCGGATTATAGCACAGCGCTTTGCGCGCGCTCGCCGCGGCGATGCACGCGCTTGCCGGCCGCGTAGGTCTCATGGACCGCGCGGTCGTCGCCGAGCAGCGCCAGCGCGAACAGCAGTTCTTCGAGCGATTCCGCGCGGGCCGTGCGCCGCGCGAGCAGCGGGGTGGCCCGCGGGTCGAGCACGACGAAGTCGGCTTCGCTGCCCGGCGCGAGCGTGCCGATGGTGTCGGCCAGATCGAGCGCCTGCGCCGCGCCCGCCGTCGCGAGCCAGAACATGCGCGTGGCGGTGAGGTGGTGGCCGCCCATGCGCGCGACCTTGTGCGCTTCGTTCATGGTCTGCAGCATCGAGAACGACGTGCCGCCGCCTACGTCCGTCGCGAGCGTCACGGGCATGGCCGATTCGTCGGCCTTGTCGAAGTCGAACAGGCCGCTGCCGAGGAAGAGGTTCGAGGTCGGGCAGTGCGCCGCGACCGTGCCCGTCTGCGCCATGCGGCGGCGGTCTTCGTCATCGAGCCAGATGCAGTGGCCGTACACCGCGCGGCGACGCAGGAGTCCGTAATGATCGTAGACGTCGAGGTAGCTGCGATGGCGCGGGAACAGCTCGCTTACCCATTTCACCTCGTCGGGATTCTCGGCCACGTGGCTCTGGATGAAGATGTCCGGATGGGCTTTCGCGAGTGCCTGGCAGGCTTCGAGCTGCGCCTCGGTCGAGGTGGGCGCGAAGCGCGGCGTGAGCGCGTACATCTGGCGGCCGCGTTTGTGCCAGCGGCCGATCAGCTCGGCGCTGTCGTCGTAGCCCGTCTGCGGCGTGTCGCGCAGGAATTCGGGGCAATGGCGGTCCATCAGCACCTTGCCGGCGATCATGCGCAGGTTCTTGGCCTCGCTCGCGGAAAAGAGCGCATCGGCCGACTGCTTGTGCACCGTGCAATAGACGAGCGCCGTGGTCGTGCCGCTCGCGAGCAGTTCTTCGACGAAGAAGCGCGCCGTGTCCTCGGCCACCGCCTCCTTTTCGAAGCCGCGCTCGGTCGGGAACGTATACGTTTCCAGCCACGGCAGGAGGCCCGGCGCCGGCGACGTGATCATGTCGGTCTGCGGATAGTGGATGTGCGTGTCGATGAAGCCCGGGACGATCAGCTTGTCGCGCAGGTCATGGACGGCGGCGCCGTCGGCGACGAGGCCGGCGAGCGCGGACCACGCGCCCGAGGCGATCACGTGGCCGTCTTCGACGATCACGACGCCGTCTTCGTGAAAGACAGCGGCGTCGGACGATTGCGCGGGGTCGCCTTTGAACGTCAACAGTTTTGCGCGGTAAGCCGATTGAGTCATGGGAACTGCGTCTCCAAAATCTTCAGGTTTGAGTGAGGTTGAGATCCCTTATTTGCGCCGTCCCTGAAAAACGCGGCACGAGAGGGCCCACGGCCCGGCGCTTTCGTGCCGGTCCCTGCGGTGTACTGCTGCCCCGTGAGGGGCGCGTGAGTCAGTGCTTACGCGGTCGTGCTGCTCCAGTAGGCGTCGAGCTTCGCGATCAGCGCGGCGCGCTCTTCCGGGCTCACGAACGACGCTTCGAAGCCGTTGCGCAGGATCGTGTAGACCTCCTGATCGTTCAGCTTCAGTGCGTCGATGATCGCGGTGTAGTTCTCGTTGACGTAGCCGCCGAAGTAGGCGGGATCGTCGGAATTGACCGTGACCGCCACACCCTGGTCGAGCAGGTCCTTGAGCGTGTGCTTCGTCATGTCGTCGAACACGCACAGCTTGAGGTTCGAGAGCGGGCAGACCGTGAGCGCCACACGCGTGTCGGCAAGACGCGTGACGAGCGCCGCGTCCTCGATGCTGCGCACGCCATGGTCGACGCGGTCCACCTTCAGCAGGTCGAGCGCTTCGTAGATGTACGACGGCGGGCCTTCCTCGCCCGCGTGTGCAACGAGCTTCAGCCCCTTGGCACGAGCTTGCCCGAACACGCGCTCGAATTTCGAAGGCGGATGCCCGCGCTCGGACGAGTCGAGGCCCACGCCGATCAGGCGCGGGTAGCGGTCGAAGAGCGGCAGCGCGGCTTCGAAGGTGGCGAGCGCATCGGCTTCGCTCAGGTGGCGCAGGAAGCACAGGATCAGCTTGCTCGTGAGGCCGCGTTTTTCGGCGTCGGCGAGCGCACGGTCGATGCCCGCGACCACGGTTTCGATCGGCACGCCGCGTTCGGTGTGCGTCTGCGGATCGAAGAAAATTTCGGCGTGCACGACGTTGTCCGCGAGCGCGCGCTCGCAGTAGGCCATCGTCATGTCGTAGAAGTCCTGCTCCTTGAGCAGCACGCTCGCGCCCGCGTAGTAGATGTCCAGGAACGACTGCAGGTCGGTGAACGCGTAGGCGCGGCGCAGCGACTCGATCGAGTCGTAGGCGAGCTTCACTTGGTTGCGCTGCGCGAGCGCGAAGATCAGTTCGGGTTCGAGCGAGCCTTCGATATGGATGTGCAGCTCGGACTTCGGCGCGCGCGCGGCCTTTTCGGTGAGCGGGACGGCGGTGGTCGTGATGGTCATGGTTGGGTCGGTCCGTGGGTAGATGACATCACGCGGAATGGGCGAGGGCATGGGCTGCGTGCGCCTCGATCGCCTGCAGGAGCTGCGCGGCGGCCGAGATGGCGATCACTTCGGGCGACTTGTCCACGATGCCGTCGACGCCGAGCGGGCACTTCATCCGTGCAATCTGCAGCGGATCGATGCCGCGCGCGGCGAGCCGGTGCTCGAACTGCTTGCGCTTCGTGTGCGAGCCGATCATCCCGAAGAACACGTAGTCGCCACGGCGCAGGATGCGCTCGGCGAGTTCGAGGTCGAGCGAATGATCGTGCGTCATCACGATGAAGCTCGTGCCCGGCGGGGCGGTATCGACGGCTTCGTCCGGGGCGTCGTTCGCGTCGATTTCGACGTTGGGCGCCGCCAGCGCCGCGAACGCTTCGGGCGACGGAAACGCGGCGTCGCGCTCGTCCACCCAGCGCACGCGGCACGGCAGCGTGCCGAGCACACGCACGAGCGCCGCGCCCACGTGCCCCGCGCCGAACAGCACGACGGGGAAGTCGTTGGGCGCGATCGTTTCGGTGAGCAGCGCGCCGCCTTCGCCGTCGTGCGTGTCCCAGAGGAGGCAGTCGGGGGCTTCCACGCCCGGCTCCGGCTCGGACAGCAAGATGGGGTCGGCCGCCGCGGCGCTGCCCGCGCCGATCGGGCTCCCATTCCGCGAGGAGCGGAATGATACGCTACGCACGGTCGACGCGCCTGCCGCGAGGCGGCGCGCCAGCGTGGCGAGCCAGCCGAGGTCGCCCACGTCGACCCGCTCGAACGCGAGCACGACCGCGCCGCCGCAGCACTGGCCGAGGCTCGGGCCGAGCGCGAGCCGTTCGAGACGGCGCATGTTCGGCGCGCGCATGCCGTCGCGCAGCACCTGACGCGCGATCTCGATAGCCTTCCATTCGAGGTGGCCGCCGCCGATCGTGTGGCGCGCGGCCTCGCGCGTCACGATCATCTTCGTGCCCGCTTCGCGCGGCGCCGATCCTTCGACGCGCGCGACCGTCACGATCACGGCGGCGTCGCCGTGCGCGAGCAGTTGCTGCAGATCGGTCAGCCAGGCTTGCATCTTGCGGTTCTCCTTGCTTCAGGCGGCACGAAGGGCGCGCCGCCGGTTGATCCTGGTAACTTCGTCTTATGGCTTCGCGCCGGCCAGGCTTTCGGCTACCGGCGCTGCGTCGGCTTGCGCCATGGCACTTGTGCGCAAAGCGTCGAGTGCATCGAGTATCGCTTCGGGCGTTGCCGGCGCACGCAGCGAGGCGGCCTCGCGCGCCTCGGGCACCGCCGCGCCGATGGCGTCGCGGATCGCGAGAAACACCGAGAACGGCAGCAGAAGCGGCGGCTCGCCCACGGCCTTCGAGCGGAATACGGTCGGCTCCGCGTTGTCGTTGCGATAGAGCCGGGTCGTGAACGCGGCGGGCGTATCGCTGATCGCGGGGATCTTGTAGGTGGACGGCGCGTGCGTCATCAGGCGTCCTTCGCCGCTCCACCAGAGCTCCTCGGTCGTGAGCCAGCCCATTCCCTGGATGAACGCGCCTTCCACCTGGCCGATGTCGATGGCCGGATTGATCGACTGGCCGGCGTCGTGGAGCAGATCCGCGCGCACGAGTTTCCATTCGCCGGTCAGCGTATCGACGACCACTTCGGACACGGCCGCGCCATAGGCGAAGTAATAGAACGGATGGCCCGTGAGCGTGCGCGCATCCCAGTGAACTTTCGGCGTCGCGTAGAAGCCGTCCGACCAGAGCTGCACGCGTTTCATATACGCGCGCTCGACGAACTCCGCGAACGCTACCGAGACACCGTTCGTGCGAACCGCACCGTCTTCGAACACGACGGCATCGGGCGTACCGCCGTACTCGGCGGCGGCGAGCCCGGCGAGGCGTGCGCGGATGGTCAGCGCGGCCGCTTCCGCGGCCTTGCCGTTCAGGTCGCTGCCGGTCGAGGCCGCGGTTGCCGAAGTATTGGCCACCTTCGACGTATCGGTCGCGCTCACGCGCACGCGCGCCAGCGGCAGTCCGAACGTGCCGGCCACGACCTGGGCGACCTTGGTGTTGAGTCCCTGTCCCATTTCGGTGCCGCCGTGATTCACGAGCACCGAGCCGTCGCGATAAACATGCACGAGCGCGCCGGCCTGGTTCAGGTGCGGCACGTTGAACGAGATGCCGAACTTCACCGGAGTAAAGGCGATGCCGCGCTTGAGGACCGAGTTCGAGCGGTTCCAGGCCGCGAGCGCCGCGCGCCTCTCGCGGTAGCGGCTCGAGGCGAGCAATTCGTCGGTGAGCGGCGCGAGGACGTTATCCTCCACGGGTTGGCCATAGGGCGTGACGTCGCGTTCGCCGATGCCGTAGTAGTTCGCGCGCCGCACGTCGAGCGGATCGCGGTTCAGCCTCTTCGCGATGCTGTCGAGCATCACTTCCATCACGAGCGCGCCTTGCGGGCCGCCGAAGCCGCGGAACGCGGTGTTCGACTGCGTGTTCGTCTTGCAGCAAAGCGCCACGATCTCGACGTCGGAGAGGAAGTAGGCGTTGTCGAAGTGGCAGACCGCGCGCGTCGCCACCGCACCGGAGAGGTCGGCGGAATAGCCCGCGCGCAGCGCGATTTCCACGCGCGCGCCGAGCAAACGCCCCTCGTCGTCGAAGCCGGCTTCGTATTCGTAAAGCGCGTCGTGGCGCTTGCCCGTGATCATGAAGTCGTCGTCGCGGTCGGCGCGCAGCTTCACCGGGCGGCCGGTCTTGTGGGCCGCGAGCGCGGCGACGCAGGCGAAGACGGCCGACTGCGATTCCTTGCCGCCGAAGCCGCCGCCCATGCGCCGGCATTCGCACGCGACGCGATGCGCGGGCCAGTCCAGCAGATGGGCCACGACCTGTTGCATCTCGCTCGGGTGCTGCGTCGAACTGTGGACCAGCATGCCGTCCTGTTCCTGCGGCAATGCGTAGGCAACCTGACCTTCCAGATAGAACTGCTCCTGGCCGCCCACGGCGAACGTGCCGGTAATGCGGTGCGGCGCCGCCGCGATCCGCTCCGCGGGTGCGCCGCGCGTGAGATGCAGCGGCGGCAGCACGTAGTGCTGCCTGGCGCGCGCCTCGGCGATGGAGAGCACCGGTTCGAGCGGCTCGTAGCGCACCACGTCGTCGCTCGCGGCAAGCGACGCGGCACGGCGCGCCAGATCCTGGCTCGTCGCGATCACCGCGAAGACGGGCTGCCCGAGGTATTGCACCGTGCCGTCCGCGAGTACCGGATCGTCGTGCAGCACGGGGCCGCAATTGTTCTCGCCGGGGATGTCGGCAGCACTGAGCACCGCGACTACGCCCGGCGCTTCGCTCACGCGGCGCAGGTCGAGCGACACGATGCGCGCGTGTGCGTGGCGCGAGAGTCCGAGCGCCGCGTGCAAGGTGCCTTGCACCTCGGGGATGTCGTCGGTGTAGCGGGCCTCGCCGCTCACGTGCAGTTCCGCGGATTCGTGCGGCAGCGACGCACCCAGCGCCGAGTGGGCCAACCGCGCTGCGGCCCCGGCGACGCTCGCGACAAACGGTTCGGACTGTCGGTTCATGGCGTTTCTCCCGCGGCGAGGATGGCGTCGTCCTCGAAGCCGTCGCCGGCGCCGAAGGCGAACGCATTGACGTCGCAGAGCGCGAGCGGAGCGTCGTCGCGGGTCTCCAGCCAGCAGCGCCACAGCAGGTTGCGCGCGACTTTCAGGCGATAGGCGGCGCTCGCGCGCAGGTCGGTGAGCGGCTGGTAGTCGGCCGCGAGGGCGTCCATCGCGCGCCGCGCCGTGGCTTCGTCCCAGCGCGCACCGGTCAATGCGGCTTCGGTGCGCGCGCCGCGCAAAGGCGTCGCGGCCATGCCGCCGAACGCCACGCGCGCCTTCGCGATGACGCCGTCTTCGCCGACGTCGAGCGCGAACGCCGCGCATACGGCCGAAATGTCCTGGTCGTAGCGTTTCGAGATCTTGTACGTGCGAAAACGCAGCGTGGACGTGGGGCGCGGCACGCGGATCGACTCGACGAACTCGCCCGGCGCAAGTGCCGTCTTCTGATAGCCGGTGTAGAAGGCGGCGAGCGGCAGCGTGCGCTCCGCGTTGGCCCGGCGCAGCACGAGTTGCGTGTCGAGCGCGAGCAGCACGGGCATCGAATCGCCGATGGGCGAGCCGTTCGCGACGTTGCCGCCCAGCGTTCCGGCGTTGCGGATCGGCAGCGATGCAAAGCGGGCCCAGAGTTCGGCGAGTTCGGGGTAGTCGATCGTCAGCGCCGCGTAGGCTTCTTCGAGCGGCACCGCGGCGCCGATCGTCAAGGCCTCGGCATCGGTCGCGAGGTCGCGCAGTTCGGCGACGTTGCCGGTATAGATCAGATCGCCCAGCTCGCGAAACTGCTTCGTGACCCACAGGCCAACGTCGGTGCTGCCGGCAAGCACGCGCGCCTGCGGCCGTTCCGCGCGCAGCTTCGCGAACTCGCCGAGCGTGCGCGGGGCGAAGAACGTCGCTTCGCCGCCGGCCACGCTCTTTGCGCGGTATTCGAACGTGCCGTCGCGCGCGAGCGCGCGCAGGGCGTCTTCGATGGCCGGGCGGTCGAGCGCGGTGCGCGGGTAGTCGAACATGCGCTGGGCGGCGTCGACGATGGGCCGGTAGCCGGTGCAGCGGCACAGGTTGCCAGAAAGGGCCTGATTGATCTCGTCGCGCGTGGGCAGGCCGGCGCTGGCCGGCTGGCGTTCGTAGAGCGCCCACAGCGACATCGCGAAGCCCGGCGTGCAGAAACCGCACTGCGACGCATGGCAGTCGACGAGAGCTTGCTGGACGGGGTGGAGCGTGCCGTCGGCGGCGCGCAGGTCTTCCACGGTGAAGAGCGCGCGGCCGTCGAGCGTAGGCAGGAACTGGATGCAGGCGTTGACCGCCTTGAGCGCGAGTCGTCCCTCGTCGTCGAGTTCTCCGACGACCACCGTGCACGCGCCGCAATCGCCTTCGGCACAGCCTTCCTTCGTGCCACAGGCGTGCAGATCCTCGCGCAGGTGCTGCAGCACGGTGCGCGTGACCGGCACGTCGCGCACCTCGTGCACGGCGCCCCGGCGCAGGAATCGGATGGTTTGCGTTGTCATGGTGAAACCCGGGAGACATTGCGGATCAGGCGCGCGTTACGCAGGGGGCGTGCCAAAGCCGGCCTCGCGCACGTAGATCGCCATCCAGTTCCGAAGATAGCACTGCTTGCGTCGGGAAAGTATTACCCGCGCATGATGGGGGTTATCACGCTGCCGTCATGGCAGCGGGCGCGGTGCTCCGGCCCTTTGCGAGGATTCCGGTGGTGGGGTGCAGGGCGGGGCGTTGCCGGAATGCCGCTCGTGGGCGGCTACGGCGGTGAGCAAGACGGGGCAAACGCAGGGCGCGGATGCCGGACTGGAACGGCGGTACGGTACCGCCGTGGATGCGCCAGTCCCGGTGAGGTCCGGAAGCCCGGGCGGAACATCGCTGCCGCGGGCCTCCGGCTGTCGCTCAGCGACGGAGGCCGGGCCAGGACACCTGGCGGCGGCGATTGCGCCAGAGGCTCAGGAATACCAGAACAAAGATGCAGAGGAACGCGACCAGCGACCACGCGGGCACCGACAGGCCGAGGATCGGCGGATAGACGGTTTCGCACAGGCCCTGGACCTTGAAGACCCCGGGCAGCCATTGCGCGGGCGGCAGCCCATCGATGATCGGCTGGAGCGTGTCGAAGCCGCAGCTAAAGCTCGGAAACGCCTGCACCCAGACGAGCCGCGCCGCGGCGACGATGCCGCCCGCAGCGGACAGCACGACCAGCCCTTCGAGCAGGCGTACGCCGCGCCAGCTCGACAGGCGCGCGCCGAGGAACGCGAAGATCGCGATCAGCGCGAAGAAGTAGCGCTGGAGGATGCACAGCGGGCAGGGATCTTCGTGCTCGACATATTGCATGTAGAGCGCGCCGCCCAGCAGCGCAAGAGAGATGAGGCAAAGAAGGACCAGCAGGCGGCGCTCGCGGCGCAACAGCGCGTTATCGTCGTTCATGTCGCTCGATTTTTCGGTTTGGTGACGCAGCGCACGGGCTGCGGCGGCGTGTCCGCGATTCTAGCGCGAAGGGCGTGTCGTGCGGCCATGTGCGCTTGACCGTATGGGGTTGCGATTGGAAAAGCATCGCACGCCGCTGCCGGCTCAGCGCAACGGCGCAAGCACCGCCTCGACGCCGCGGCCGATCGCCAGCAGGGTGTCGTCGGCAAAGGGCGCGCCGGCCAGCATCAGCCCGACCGGCGCCGCGCCGTGATGGTGGCACGGCAGCGACAACGCGCAGGCGTCGAGGAAATTGAACGTGCTTGGGTTGCGCAGCACGAGCGCGTTGGTTTGCGCGAATACGGCGTCGTCGTCGATAAGCGGCGCCACGCGCGGCGCCGCGATCGGCACGGTCGGCGCGATCACGGCATCGAAACGCGACCAGAGCGTGGCCTCGGCTTCCTGGAGCACCGCCGCGCGCGCCGCGATCAGGTCGAGGTAATCACAGGCGCGTGCCGGCTCACCCTTCAGGATGCGGGCGAGCACGCGCGGATCGTAGTCTGCGCGATGCCGGGCGATCAGCTCGCGGTGCCACGCATAGGCTTCGATCGGCGAGAAACCATAGCGATTGATCTCCGGCAGCCGATCGAGCGCGCCGAACCGGACTTCGCTCACGATCGCTCCTGCCGCGTCGAGATGCCTGAGCGCCGCGTCGATCGTCGCGGCGACTTCGGGCTCGACATCCTCCGTGACGTAGTTGGTCAGCACGCCAAGGCGCACGCCTTCCAGATGTCGTGCCGCGGGGACGTGCGGCGCGAGCCCGGCGAGGATGCGGTCGGTGAGCGCGCAGCATGCCACGCTGTTGCCAATCGGCCCGAACGAGTCGAGCGTCGGCGAGAGCGGCACGGCACCCGTCTTCGGAATTCGCGCGGCCGTGGGCTTGAAGCCCGTGAGTCCGCAGAACGCGGCGGGGATGCGGATCGAGCCGCCGGTGTCGGTGCCGAGCGCGACCGCGGCCATGCCATCGGCCATCGAAGCCGCCGCGCCCGACGACGAGCCGCCCGCGACACGCGCGTTGTCTTCCACGTTGCGCCCATAGGGAGAAAGAGGCGTGCCGTAGTGCGGATTCAGCCCGAGCCCGGAGAACGCGAACTCGCTCATATTGGTGCGCCCGATCAGCACGGCGCCCGCGTGGCGCAGCCGGGCGACCGCGACGGCGTCGTCCTGCGCGGGTAGCGCGCCCGCGAGCGCGGTGGAGCCCGCGCGCGTGACCTCGCCTTGCACGTCGAACAGGTCCTTCACCGAAACGGGCACGCCCGCGAGCGGCGAGAGCACGGTGCCCGAGGCACGCAGGCGATCGTGGGCGTCGGCCGCGGCGCGCGCGCGTGCGGGATCGACGTGCGTGAAGACGGTGGCGCCCTGGCCGGCCGGGTCGGCAATGCGCCCGAGCGCGGTCTCGACGAGCGCGCGGCTCGTCGTGCGGCCCGCGGCCAGATCGGCGGCAAGCTGGGCGAGGGGAGCAAATGGGGTGAAGGGGGCGGAGTCGGTGGTCATGGCGATGGGCGGTGGGAGGCGGGCGGTCCGGGCGGCGGACGCATCACATTGTAGGGCCGGATTTTCATCGCGGCGTAATTTGGATCGGCGCGCTCATCAGGTAAGATTCTTCAAATAGACAGCTATTTGTAAGGATTTGCTGACATGCACCAAGGAATCGGCTTCATTCAGGATCTGGCCGTCGTGATGGCGCTCGCCGGCGTCGTCACGGTGCTGTTCCATCGCCTGAAGCAGCCCGTGGTACTCGGCTACATTGCCGCGGGCGTGATCATCGGTCCGTACACGCCGCCATTCCAGCTCATCCACGACGAGCAGACCATCCAGACCCTCGGCGAGCTGGGCGTCGTGTTCCTGATGTTTTCGCTCGGCCTCGAGTTCAGCCTGAGGAAACTGTTCCAGGTCGGCGTGACGGCGATCATCGCCGCGCTTTCGGAAATCGTGCTGATGCTGTGGATCGGCTACGAGATCGGCCGCGCGTTCGGCTGGAGCGCAATGGACGCGCTCTTTCTCGGCGCGATCCTCGCCATCTCTTCCACCACGATCATCGTCAAGGCGCTCTCCGATCTCGGCGTCAAGCGCGAGCCGTTTGCGCAGCTCGTGTTCGGCATCCTGATCGTCGAGGACATTCTGGGCATCGCGATGCTGGTCCTGCTGGGCGGCATCGCGCAGACAGGCGAGCTCTCGCCGGGCATCGCGTTCATCACGCTCGGCAAGCTGCTGCTCTTCATGCTCGTCTCGCTGCTGGCGGGCATCCTGATCGTGCCGCGCGTGCTCGGCTACGTCGCGCGCGTGGGCAGCGACGAGATGCTGCTCGTCTCCGTGCTGGGTTTCTGCTTCGGGTTCTGCCTGCTGGTCGTCAAGCTCGATTACTCCATCGCGCTCGGCGCTTTCCTGATCGGCGCGATCATGGCCGAGTCGCGCCACCTGCATCGCATCGAGCATCTCGTCGCACCGCTGCGGGACGCGTTCTCGGCCATCTTCTTCGTGACGATCGGGCTCATGCTCAATCCGCTCGTGCTGGTGGATTACGCATGGCCGATCGCGGTGATCTCGCTCGCGGTGATTCTCGGCAAGCTCGTTTCGTGCGGCCTCGGCACGTTCCTCGCGGGCCGCGACGGCCGCACGGCGATGCGCGTGGGCATGACCGTTTCGCAGATCGGCGAGTTCTCGTTCATCATCGCGTCGCTCGGCCTCACGCTCAAGGTGACGAGCGGATTTCTCTATCCGATCGCGGTGGCGGTCTCCGCCATCACGACGCTCACGACCCCGTATCTGATCCGCTTCGCCGATCCGCTTTCGCAACGGCTCGCGCGAGCGATGCCGGCCACCGTGGCGAACGTCTTCGGCCTCTATGGCCAATGGCTGCGCTGTCTCATGCCGCGCTCGTCGGGGCCGACGTTCTTCACGCTCGTGCGCCGGATCGTCTTGCAGGTGGCGGTGAATCTTGCGCTCGTGTCGGCGATTTTCATCGGCGTGTCGTACGGTGCCCGCTATGCCGGCGCGCCGCTCTCCGCGTGGATTGCCGACGAGCGCCTCCAGCGCGTGGTGTTGTGGAGCCTCGCGCTCGTGCTGGCGATGCCGTTTCTCGTGGCGGTTTGGCGCAAGACGCAGTCGCTCGCGCTGCTGCTGGCCGAGGCGAGCGTGCAGCCCGAAAAGGCGGGGCGCTTCACGCGCGCGCTGCGCCATGCGATTGCCGAAGTCGTGCCCGTGCTGGCCATGGTCGGCGTCTTTCTGCTCGTCGCGGGGCTTTCGGGCACCATCCTGCCGCCAACCGGCTATCTGATCGGCGTGCTGGTAGGGGCGGCCGCGCTCACGATGCTGCTGTGGCGCTGGTTCGTGAGGATCCACGCCTCGATGCAGATCGCGCTGCGCGAGACCTTCGACGAACGCCCCGACGCATGACGCCGTGTTGCGCGGATGTGACCGGATGTGAGGAATTGTGCGCGGGGCTGGCGGCCTCTGACGGGGCGAAGGATAATCGGTCCATGTTCATCGTTCGCGCGCGCCGCGCACCCGACCCCACGTCATGAGCGAAAACAGATCCGACCGCCCTGAGGCATCCGACGGCATCGACCGTCCCGCCCATGCCGGCTCACCCGGCATCTCCCAATCCAACGCTTCGGCCGGATCCTCCGGCGCTTCTCCCGCTGCATCGACCTCCACGTCGCCCAAGCCCACGCCCACATCCGCGGAGCCCGTTGCCGCCGCTGCTGTGGCGGAAGGCGCGCCGGCAAAGCGTGCGTCGACCGATGCGCCCGAAAGCGCCTCGACGGTCACGCCCGACGCACAGTCTCATGGGGCAGAGGGGGGCGGGGGACGCACGCCGCAGAGCCCGGCAAGGGAAGCCGCCAAGGGAACCGAGGCGGCGTCCGCGGCGACCGAACCACCAGCGTCCGCCGATGCTCCGCGCCCAGGTGCGGCGCCCGCGGGCTTCGGCCAGGCACCGGACTTCAGCGCGCAGAACCCGCCGCCGCCCAATGCCTTGCCGCCGAATCCGCCGCGCTACCTGCGCCCGAGCGATTCGGCGTGGTCGGTGCTCGGCCGCATCATCGCGGCGCGCGCGCGCCAGCTGTTCGACCGTGCGGGGCAGCGGATCACGCAGCGGACCCTGCGCATCGGCGTGTCGGCGCGCATCTTCCATCCGGAACCGGGAGCCATGGGGCTGCGTGGCAAGACGCTGCAATATCTGGAAGAGTCGATTGCGCACTGGGTCATGTCGCGCGACGTGATCGTGTTCATGATTCCGACCGTCGGGCACCAGGGGATGCTGCATCCGAGCAATATCCGTCTGCGCGACTATGCGAAGCATCTCGACGGCCTCTTGCTGCAGGGCGGTGCCGACGTCTCGCCGCAGACCTACGCGGAAGTCTCGGCGCGCCCCGAGTGGCCCGGCGACCGGGTACGCGACATGTACGAGCTGGAGCTGCTGCACGAATTCGTCGAATCGGGCAAGCCGGTGCTGGGTGTGTGCCGAGGCTGCCAGTTGATCAACGTGGCGTTTGGCGGCACGCTTTACCAGGACATCGCCACCGATGTGCCTACCGCCAGTGCTCACGTGAGCGAACGCTACGACCAGCATCGTCACGCGATCACGTTCCCCTCGGGCTCGTCGCTTGCCAGCATGTTTCCGGGCCGCAGCGAGGCCATCGTGAACTCCATTCATCACCAGGCCGTGAAGAGCCTGGGGCGCGACCTCACGATCGAGGCGGTTTCGGCGGGCGACGGCCTCATCGAGGCGGTGCGATACCGTCGCGCGCCTTTCGTGGTGGGCGTGCAATGGCACCCGGAATTCCATCGCGCGGGCGGTCCCGAACTGCTCGACTGCACGCCGCTGCTCGACGCCTTCCTGCGTTCGGCGCGCGAGACGCGTTTTTAGCCATCGCGCGTTTTTAGCATCGCTTGCCGGCGCGCCACCGCGGTGCGCCGTTGCGTCGCATCATTACCCTGGTCCGAGGCGTGTCCAAGCCCCGCAACGGGGTGACGTCCGGGACGACTGCATTCCGTCTGTCCGGTTGATTCGATTCCAGGTAATCCCGAATTAAAGCCCGTTTTTGAGATTGCCGGACGGGGATAATGAAGGGTTACTCTGAATCATCAACGGAATGGCAGGTATGAAGTACTCAACGGCACTGCGCCGCGCGTTGCCCGGCGCCGCAGCTATCTTGATGTTGCTGCATGGCGCCGCAGGATGGGCGCAGGACGACGGCGGCGAGCTGGCGCCCGTAGCGGGCAACCGGCCGTCGCTTGGCACCCTGACGCCGCCCCCGGCCGGCGCGGTGCCGCCCGCGTCAACCGACGAGCAGGCGAGCGCAGACAGCGCGCAGGGCGATGTCGCCATGCTCATGGAGCTGATACACGATTCCCAACTTGTCGAATTGCGCACGACCTACAACGGCAGCTACGGCGCGAGTCTGTTCTTCTATCCCCCGGATATGACCTGGTACGTCGTACTGTTTCAGGACAAGCATTTCTGGCGGGTGATCCGTTCGCAGGACGAAGGACGCTCGGAGGCGATCTACGCGGATTTCGCGCGGCAGACCGGGCGGCTGGCGGACGTCGAGATACACCGTACCCAGCTCGAAGCGCAGAAGGCGTATATCCAGCGTGTGATCGCACTGTCCGAGGACCGTGCACGCCGTCTGCAGGCCGACCTCGACGTGGCGCACACACAGCAGGCACAGGTCAACGATCGCCAGCAGCAGATGCAGGCCGACGCGGCGACGCTGCGGTCCGAGAAGGCTCAAGCCCAGGCCCAACTGCGCGATCTTCAACGCCAGGTTCAGGATCTGCAGCGGGAGGCCGAGGCGGGCCTGCCCGGCGCGAGAAAATGAGGCAGGGTAGAGGCGCCAGGAGCGGGGCAAATAGCAGGTCAAATGACAGGTCAAGCGGCGGATCAAACAGTGCCGCCAATCAGTAAAAAGCCCGGCGTGCCGGGCTTTTTACTGTCTGACTGATACGTTGCTAAACGGTGTTGTTGAGCACATTACTTCGCGAAGCTGTCGGGTATTTCAGTCACTCGACGTTGCGAGACGTGGTTAACCCATTCGGTACTATCGACAGGGACCGATGAGCGGCTGGCCGGGCGTGGCGTTGTGTAGGTGCTAGCGTAGGAGGCGATCGATGCGTACTCGTCGCTATGATGCGCGCTCGGCCGACGGGGCGAATAATGCCCCGCTTTCGAATACCTGGCCGCAGTACGGTGGGTAGCGACCTGGTGGGGGTTCACGCGGTGCGGCGTGAACGTGTGCGCCGCATGCCGATCGTTGAAGGCGCGTGGCTTGATGGCGGCCTTGGACTTTGCGGCGCCTGGAACCGATCGGGCTGGATGTTTTTCGTTGTCTGCAACGAGCGGCAGCGCCAGGATCGGGGGCGGCGCAGTCACGTGATGGCTCTCTGCCGAGTAGTCCGGCCGGCTCGCGATGAGAGGCGCATCCGTGCCGGGTGTCGGCGTTGCGCTTTGCAACGGTGCAGTCGGCTCCACGGCTTGACTGGTCTGGAGAATCGTCTGCGAGTCCGCTACCGCGAGGTCGTGCGCAGCGCGTTCGTCGGCGAGCCGCTGCGAGACGGTACCGCCGGATTCATGATCCGCACGTGTGGGCGGTGGCGCGGCCAACTGCGTGTCGCTCTGCGGAGCATGGCTTGCCAGTATCCACGTCAGCAATGCGGCACCGCCGATTGCACAGGCTCCACCCGCCAGCCGGCTCCGGTCGGGTGGTGACATGCCCCCCGTGCCGGCCGGCAGGACCGGCCGCAAGGCTTCGATATGCGGCTCGACCGCCGGTTCGAGCCCACCGACGGAGAAGGGCACGGTCACGGCAACTGCCCCGTTCGCCCCTGCATGGATCGATTCGCCAACCCGTGCTCCTGCTGGCTCGGGAATCGTACGGCGATGCGGGTCCCAGCGGCAGGCCGCGCGAAACGCCTCCGCACTCAGGCAAACAGTGCGCATGATGGCGGCGTAAAGCGCCTTCATTTCGACGCGCAGGCTGAAGTGCGGCGGTAGCAGCATCCATTCGCGACCGAACGGTGGCGGAATGTGGTCGAGCGGGAGCACGCGCGGTAGCGCAATGGCACCCTCAACCTGAACGAACGGAATTGTCGACATCGATCTCTCGCAGCCATAGCTTGAACGAAGCGGGGCTACGGGCCGCGCTTCACGCCATCTTTCTGTTTATCGCAGGCGATGATGCAGGACGGCAGAAGAGCGATCTATCAGAAATGTCTTAAAAATTGATATCGCCTAAATCCGGCAGCGCGGCGGCAGATGGCTCGAAAGCCGGGTGCTCCGCGCGGCAGGAAGCCTTCGTGCGCGACCCGGTATTGAGTTTGATCAAGGCTTACACAGTATCGAGCCGCAAGACGTAACGCAGCGCCGTAATATCCACCCCGCCCATATGGTCGGGTTCGGCGCCCGAGAATTTCCAGCCCTGCCGTTCGTAGAACGCGATCGCCGGCGCATTGCCTTCGAGCACGTAGAGGTACAACTGGGCTTCGCCACGCGAGCGGGCCCATTCCTGCGCGGCCTGCATCAGCCGCTTGCCGACGCCGATACCCTGATGGTCCGGTAACGCATGCAGGTTATCGAGCAAGACACCCCACGGCGAATCGGGCTGCTGCTCGACGCAGACGAAACCCACCGGCGTCGTGTCGTTCAGTTCGGCAATCAGCACGAGGCGGCGCTCACCGCCCGGCGCTTCCATGCGTGCGCGCCACCAGGCCGCACGTTCGTCGCCGACTTCGCGCTCGAGGAAGGCGGCGGGCAGCAGACCGCGATACGTGGTTTGCCAACTGGCGGCGTGCAGGGTGGCGATCAGCGGGGCGTCGGCAGCGGTGGCCGGGCGCAGTATCAGAGGAGCAGCGTTGGGCATGCGGTGGCTGGGCATCGAAACGGATGGTGCGAGGCACTGCGCACAGGCTTTATTGTGCATGATAGGCGCACCGGCGCGAGGGCTCCCCGAAACCGCGATAAAACGCAATAAACTGGCGGAGCAAAGATCATTCGGTGCTTGTGTCGCACCCTCAGGTAATACCCTGATATATGAGAGTGCGCACGGGCAGCATAATGGCCGCCCGCTGGGCGCGCCCGCGTGACGCTCCGCTCGCGGGCTTTCTGTTTCACTGTCTGCCCAGCCGGCCACGCAGGGTGCGGCGGACGCCTCCTTTGAGAACGTCATGTCTACCGCGCCTCACGCTGCTTCCAGGGAATCCCGAGCTCGGACCGTGTTTCGCGTCACGAGCGGCAACTTCCTGGAAATGTACGACTTCATGGTCTATGGCTATTACGCTTCGGCGATTGCCAGGGCCTACTTTCCGAGCAACAATCCCTTCGCCTCGCTGATGCTGGCGCTGTCGGTGTTCGGCGCGGGTTTCCTCGTGCGGCCGCTCGGTGCCATTATTCTCGGCGCGTATATCGACCATCACGGCCGCCGCAAGGGCCTCATCCTTACGCTCGGCCTCATGGCGCTCGGCACGCTCACCGTCGCCGTCGTTCCGGGCTATGCGACGATCGGCTTTTTCGCGCCGCTGCTCGTGTTGTGCGGGCGCCTGCTGCAGGGCTTTTCCGCGGGCGTGGAGCTGGGCGGTGTCTCGGTCTATCTCTCGGAGATGGCGACCAAAGGCAACAAGGGCTTCTATGTGTCGTGGCAGTCGGGCAGCCAGCAGGTGGCCGTCGTGTTCGCCGCGCTGCTCGGCGTGTCGCTGCACCGCATCCTGCCTGTCGAGGAGATGACCTCGTGGGGCTGGCGCGTGCCGTTCATCATCGGTTGCTGCATCGTGCCGTTCCTGTTCCTGATTCGCCGCTCGCTGCAGGAAACGGAAGAGTTCGCGCACAAGAAGCATCGCCCGTCGATCGGCGAGATCATGAACTCGATGATCCAGAACTGGGGCACCGTGCTCGGCGGCATGGGCATGGTCATCATGACGACCGTGTCGTTCTACATGATCACCGCCTACACGCCGACCTTCGGCAAGGAAGTGCTCAAGCTCAGCGAAGTCGATACGCTCGTCGTGACGATCTGCATCGGCCTCTCGAATCTGTTCTGGCTGCCGGTTTCGGGCGCCATATCTGATCGCATTGGTCGTCGCCCTGTGCTGCTTGCCTTCACCGTTCTCACGATCCTCACCGCCTATCCGGCCGTGCAATGGCTCGTCGCCGATCCGTCATTCGGCCGGCTGCTGATGGTCGAGATGTGGCTCTCGTTCCTCTATGGCTGCTACAACGGCGCAATGGTCGTCGCGCTCACGGAAGTCATGCCGCCCGACGTGCGCACGGCCGGCTTCTCGCTGGCGTACAGTCTCGCGACGACGATCGGCGGTTTCACGCCGGCCATCTCGACCTATCTGATCCATGTGAGCGGCAACAAGGCCGCGCCGGGAGCGTGGATGGGCATCGCGGGCGTCTGCGGCCTCATTGCGACGCTCGTGCTCTATCGCACTGCGGAAGCACGCAATCAGTACAAGACCGTTTGACGAGTGCGGTCCCCGGTACGGCAGTCAGGCGTCGCGCAATTCCCGCGCGACGTCTTCCACGACTTCCGCCCATGCGCCGGGCCGGGGCTGACGCACGAGCCGCGCGCGCGGATACCAGGGGCTCGTGTCGGTGTCCGTGAACCAGCGCCAGTCTGCCGCGAACGGCAGCATCAGCCAGAGCTTCGCGCCTAGCGCGCCTGCCAGGTGCGCGATCGACGTGTCGATCGACACCACGGCATCCAGACGCTCGATTACCGCAGCCGTATCGGCGAAATCGGCGACCTTCAGGCCGAGGCGGTGGATCGAGCGCGCGCGCGGGTGAGCGCCGAGCGCGGCGTGGTCGGCGTCGCTCAATTGCGGTTGCAGCACGATCCAGTCGATACCTTCGAGTGCGAACAGCGGATCGAGTGCGGCCAGCGCCAGCGAACGATTTTCCTGCTTCTGGAGTCGGCCCGACCACGCGATGCCGATCTTGCGCTTCGCCTGCCCGCCGAGCGAGCCGCGCCACTTGCGCCGGTAGGCGGCCGGTGCCTCGAGGTACGGCTTGCGGCCGGGCAGGGCGTCGAAGGTCGTGCCGAGTGTGAGTGGCAGGGAAAGCAGCGGGCAGTACAGGTCGGCGGCCGGGCGCGGCGCCCCTTGGGCGATCAACGTCACACGCGCGGTTTCCACGACGGGCGCGATGAGCGGCAGCAACTGCGGCTGCACCTCGAGCACGACGCGTCCCCCCCTGTCCGCGACGAGCGGCACGAAGCGCACGAACTGCAGGGTGTCGCCGAAACCCTGCTCGGCCTGGATCAGCAGTGTCCGGCCGTCGAGCGGCTCGCCGCGCCAGCGCGGCAGGGCGTCGGCGGGCGCGCCGGTGAGGGGGGGGGATGCGGCATGCGAGGCTATCGTCGCCTGGTACTGCGCCGGTCCGCGCGAGGCCGGATCGAGGCGCCATTCGTATTCGGGCAGGCCGCGGCGGAAGTCGCCCATCGTGAGCCAGGCGAGCGCGCGGTTCAGATGCGCGGCGGCAAGCTCGGGACGCAGACGCAGGGCTTCGTCGAAGGCCCGCACGGCGGCTGCGTGCCGGCCCAGCGCATGGTGCGCCGTGCCGAGCCCAAGCCAGGCCAGCGCAAACTTCGGGTCGAGGCCGACGGCGCGCTCATAGGGACCGATGGCCTCGTCGTGACGGCCAAGCGACGCGAGCGCGGTGCCGAGGCCGAACAGCGCCGGCGAGAAACGCGGCTGAAGCGCGAGCGTGGCTTCGAATACCGTGACGGCCTCGGCGTGCTGGCCCATAGCGTCGAGCGTGTTCGCGAGATTGAAGTGCGCGGCGACGAAGCGCGGCTGCGCCGCCAACGCGGCGCGGAACTGGACGAGTGCGCCCTCGGTATCGCCGAGCGCATTCAGCGACATCCCGAGATTGTTGTGGGCACCCGCGTGGCTCGGGCGGATTTTCAGCGCGCGGCGGAACGAATCGGCAGCTTCGCTGTAGCGCCCGAGCGCGTGGTAGGCGTTGCCGAGATTGTTGTGCGAAGACGCGTCGCCCGGCTGCAGTCGCACCGAATGGCCGAACGAGAACATGGCGTCCTCGTGGCGGCCCAGCGCCGCATAGGCGTTGCCGAGGTTGTAGTGCGCGAGCGCGAAGGCCGGTGAGAGCGTGAGCGCGTTGCGAAAACGCTCGATGGCGGCTTCGAGCTGGCCGAGCGCCTTCAGGGCGTTGCCCAGATTCAGTTGAAGCGCGGCGTCGTCCGGGCGCAGGTCCACCGCACGGCGCACGAGGTCCGCCGCTTCCGCGTGCTGGCCCTGCTGGTGCCGCAGCACGCCGAGCAGGTGCAGCGCATCGACGTGCACGGGATCGGCGGCGAGCGTCGCGCGATAGTCGCGCTCGGCGTCGTCCAGCCGTCCGTCGCGATGTGCGGCGTACGCGCGGAAAAAAACCTGTTCCATGACCGGCAGGGGCAAGACCTGAATAAAACAAAGGCAGCATTTTCCCATACTCGAACGAGTGCCCCCGACACTTGACAGGAGATCCTGTAAGTCTTTAACATGTGAACACATATTCATATGTTTGATTAATGACCCTGTCTACACGCTTCGACGACGAGCGTATCGCGCCGCTCGCCGATCTCTTTCGCTTGCTGGGCGACCCTACGCGCCTGCGCATCGTGCTCGCTTGCGTGCACGACCGGCTTTCCGTTGGCGCGATCGCGGAGGTGCTCGGGCTTTCGCAATCGCTCGTCAGCCACCACCTGCGACTTTTGCGCGCAGCACGCATCGTGCGTGCGGAGCGCGAGGGCAAGCAGGTGTTTTACATGGCCGCCGATGCGCATATCAGCACGATGCTCGCGGGAATGCTCGAACACGTCGGCGAGCCCGCTGCCGAATATCAGGAGTCCGTCTGATGAGCGACGATCGCAAACAACGAAGCGCTGTCGAAGCGCACGATCACGATCATGACCACGATACCCACGCGGGCCACGATCACGGCGGCCACGATCACGCGGGGCACAACCACGGCCATGGTCACGGCCACCACCACCATGCCCCCGTAGCCGGCCATGGGCGCGCCTTTGCGCTGGCTGTTGCGCTGAACATCGTGATCGTCGCCGTGCAGGCCGTATACGGCGTGATTGCCCATTCGACGGCACTGCTCGCCGATGCCGGCCACAACCTGTCCGATGTCCTTGGCCTGCTGCTCGCCTGGGGCGCGATCTGGCTTGCCACGCGCCGCCCGTCGGCACGCTTCACGTTCGGCTTTGGCAGTTCGTCGATTCTGGCTTCGCTCGCGAACGCGACGCTGCTGCTCATCGCCTGCGGCGCCATCATTGCCGAGGCAATCGGCCGGTTGTTGACGCCAGCGCCGGTGGCCGGGCTCGACGTGTTCGTCGTCGCCGTGGTCGGCATGGTGGTCAACGGGTTCTCGGCGTGGCTCTTCATGCGCGGGAGCAAGGACGATCTCAACGTGCGAGGCGCATTCCTGCACATGGCCGCCGACGCCGGCGTTTCGGCGGCAGTCGCCGTGAGCGGCCTCGTGATTCTCTTCACGGGCTGGAACGGGATCGACCCGATCATGAGCATCGTGGTCGTGCTCGTGATCGTCTACGGCACGTGGGGTCTGTTGCGCGAGTCGGTGCGGCTCGCGCTTGCGGCGGTGCCCGAAGGCGTGGATGTGGAGCGCATTCGCGTGTTCCTCGCGCAGCAGGAGGGGGTGACCGACGTGCACGATCTGCACGTCTGGGCGCTCTCGACCACGGGCAACGCATTGAGCGCGCACCTCGTGATGCCTGGCGGCCATCCGGGCGACGCCGCGCTCGACGGCATCGTCCAGGTGCTCGGCGTGCGCTACAGCATGAAGCACGTCACGCTGCAGGTCGATATGGGAACGTCGCAACACCGCTGTTCGCTCGACGTCGTTCCGCACGCGCACTGATTCAGCGGCAAGCGGCACCGGCCCGGTCCGCGCCGGTGGCGGGCGTACACTACGGTTCATGTCGACCGCATGGAGGCCTGCATGACCGTGGCTTCTTCCTCGCCGCCCGTGCTCATCGTCGGGGCGGGACCGACGGGTCTTGCCGCCGCGCTTGCCCTCGTCCGCGCGCGCATTGCGGTCCGCCTGATCGATCGCACGCCCGAGCCGGGACATCACACGCGCGCCATCGGCATTCAGGCCCGCACGCTCGAACTCTTCGAGCAGCACCGTATCGTCGAACCCTTCCTCGAACTCGGCCACCGCGCGCATGCGGCCAATCTCTACTCGAACGGCCAGCGCCGGGCGCGGCTCGACTTCGATCCGCTCTTCACGCGCTATCCCTATCTGCTGTTTCTCGACCAGACCGTCACCGAACGCATTCTCGCCGAGCGCCTTGCGGCGTCCGGCGTCGAGATCGAGCGCGGCTGCGAGTTGCTCGAATTCACACAGGGCTCGGCGGGCGTGAGCGCCGAGGTGCGCTGTCCCAATGGCCGTATCGAATCGATCCGCGCCGCGTATCTGATCGCCGCCGATGGCGCGCATAGCACCGTGCGCCACAAGCTGGGGATGAAGTTCGAAGGCGAGACGCTGGAGCAGTCGTTCCTGCTCGCCGATGTCGGTGCCGGGACGCCCTGGCCCGACGACGAGTTCCATGTGTTCGCATCGAGCGACGGACTGGCCGCGCTGTTTCCGTTCGGCGAGGGACGCTGGCGCCTGATCGCCGATCACAAGGCCGTGCTGCCTGCCGCGCCGGAAGGGACGATGCCGGTCCCCACGCTCGACGAATGCCGCGCGATCGTCGGGCAGCGCATCCATCATCCGGTCTCGCTCTCGGAGATGACCTGGGCCTCGTATTTCGGCGTGAACAGCCGCATGGTGCGTCAGATGCGCGTGGAGCGCGTTTTCTTCGCCGGCGACGCGGCCCACGTGCACAGCCCCGCGGGCGCGCAAGGGATGAACACCGGCATACAGGAGGCGTTCAACCTCGGCTGGAAACTGGCCCGAGTGCTGACGGGCGGTGCGCCCGAGCGCCTGCTCGACACTTACCACGCGGAGCGCCATCCGATCGAGCGGCTCGTCCTGCAGCAGACGAGCTTCATGACCCAACTGGTGGAGGCCGATCATGGGCCGCTGAAGCTGCTGCGCGAGCGCGTGATGCCTGTGCTCGTCGCGCTAGGGCCGTTGCGCGATGCGGCGCGCGAGGCGGTGAGCGAGCTGTCGATCCAGTACCGGCGCAGTCCGCTTACGCTCGAGCATGGGCTAGACGGCGGACCGCGCGCGGGAGAACGCGCCCCCGATGCGCTGGCGCGCGTGATCGACGGGCCGTTCGGCAATGCGCCCGGTACGGGGCGCATTTTCGATCTGCACGACCCGGCGAGTTTTTCGTTGTTTCTGCTCGTCGATGGAGAGCCTGGGCGCGTGGCCCGGGACGACGATGCGGCGCTCGCGCGTTTCGTCGAAGCGGTCGAGCGGCTGCTGCCGCAGGCCTTGCGCGTCTGGCGGCTCAGCGATGCGCCGAGGGGCGGAACGACGCCCAAAGGCGAGGGCGCGCCAACGCTCGCCGAATCGTATGGACGTACGCGGCCCGCGTTCTACCTCGTGCGGCCCGACGGATATCTCTGCGCGCGCGGGCGTCCGTCGTCGGATCTCGACGGGCTGCTGCGTCACTGCGAGACCTGGTTCGCGCCGAATGGCGCCGCGCAGGGCCCCGTCGCGTGACGTGCGAAGACGGCAGCCCGTCCGGTTCGATCAGGCCGCCACGGGCGTCAGCGATTCGCGATACTTCGTCAGCGCCGCGAGGACGATTGCCGAAAGGCCGGCCTCCGCCGCACCGCTATCGAGCGCGGCCAGCAGCGTGCGCCGCATGCGCGGTTCCCAGAAGCGCCGGATGTGTTCGGCAATGCCCGTGAGCGCCTCGTCGCGATCGGGCAGCGACTCGAAGAACAGGCCGATCTGGTTGGCCATTTCGAACAGATGGTCGACATTCATGGCGTTATTTCCCTGAAGTCGTGGCAGCCGCTTCCACGCGCTGGCGGTGCAGTTCGAGCTGCTCGGCGCTGAAGCGCGAATAGTCGCGCTGCCATTGCGACGGCTGCTGCACGTGGCTGACCTGGACGGCCGTCACCTTGTACTCGGGGCAATTGGTCGCCCAGTCGGACGATTCCGTCGTGATCACGTTCGCGCCCGATTCGGGGAAGTGGAACGTGGTGTACACCACGCCCGGCTGCATGCGCGTGCTCACCTTCGCGCGCAGCACCGTCTGACCGGCGCGCGACTCGATGCCCACCCAGTCGCCGTCGCGGATGCCGCGATCCTCGGCGTCCACCGGATGGATCTCCAGGCGATCCTCTTCGTGCCAGCGCGAGTTCTCGGTGCGGCGTGTCTGCGCGCCCACGTTGTACTGCGAGAGGATGCGCCCCGTCGTGAGCAGCAGCGGATAGCGCCGCGTGATCTTCTCGGGTGTCGCGATGAACTTCGTGATCACGAACTTGCCCTTGCCGCGCACGAACGTGTCGACGTGCATGATCGGCGTGCCATCGGGCGCGTTCTCGTTGCAGGGCCACTGGATGCTGCCGAGCTCGTCGAGCCGCTCGTACGAAACGCCGTGGAAGGTGGGCGTGAGGCGAGCGATCTCGTCCATGATCTGCGACGGGTGCGTGTAGTTCATCTCGTAGCCCAGCGCGCGGGAGAGCAGAATCGTGGCTTCCCAGTCGGCGTACCCGGCCAGCGGCGGCATCACCTTGCGCACGCGCGAGATGCGGCGCTCGGCATTGGTGAACGTGCCGTCCTTTTCGAGGAACGACGAACCCGGCAGCAGCACGTGCGCGTACTTCGCCGTTTCGTTGAGGAAGATGTCCTGCACGACGATGCATTCCATCGACGAGAGCGCCGCCGCCACATGCTGCGTGTTCGGGTCGGACTGCACGATGTCTTCGCCCTGGCAGTAGAGCCCCTTGAAGCTGCCGTCGAGCGCGGCTTCGAACATGTTCGGGATGCGCAGGCCCGGCTCGGCCTGCAGCGCGACGTGCCAGGCGTCCTCGAAGAGGGTGCGCGTGGCGGTGTCGCCCACGTGACGGTAGCCCGGCAGCTCGTGCGGGAACGAGCCCATGTCGCACGAGCCTTGCACGTTGTTCTGGCCGCGCAGCGGATTCACGCCCACGCCCTCGCGGCCGATGTTGCCCGTGGCCATGGCGAGGTTCGCGATGCCCATCACCGTTGTCGAGCCCTGGGCGTGCTCCGTGACGCCGAGGCCGTAGTAGATCGCGGCGTTGCCCGCCGTGGCGTAGAGGCGCGCGGCCTTGCGCACGTCCTGCGCCGGTACGCCCGTAACGGCTTCCATCGCTTCCGGCGAGTTCTCGGGCAGCGCGACGAAATCGCGCCACTGCTCGAAGGCGCGCATTTCGCAGCGTTCGGCGACGAACGCCTCGTCGACGAGACCTTCGGTGACGATCACGTGCGCGAGCGCGTTGACGATCGCGACGTTCGTGCCGGGACGCAGCGGCAGGTGATGCTCCGCCTTCACGTGCGCCGTATCGACGATGTCGATGCGGCGCGGATCGACGACGATCAGCTTGGCGCCCTCGCGCACGCGGCGCTTCAGGCGCGAGCCGAACACGGGGTGGCCGTCGGTGGGATTGGCGCCGATCACCATGATGACGTCGGTGTGATCGATCGACGCGAAGGTCTGCGTGCCTGCCGATTCGCCGATCGTCGTCTTCAGGCCGTAGCCCGTGGGCGAGTGGCACACGCGGGCGCAGGTGTCGACGTTGTTGTTGCCGAACGCGGCGCGCACGAGCTTCTGCACGAGATACGTTTCTTCATTCGTGCAGCGCGACGACGTAATGCCGCCGATCGAGTCGCGGCCATACTTGTCCTGGATGCGCTGGAATTCGCTGGCCGCGTAGCGGATCGCCTCGTCCCAGCTCACTTCGCGCCAGGGATCGGTGATCTTCGCGCGGATCATCGGCTTCTTGATGCGGTCCTTGTGGGTGGCGTAGCCCCACGCGAAGCGACCCTTCACGCAGGCGTGGCCTTCGTTCGCCTGGCCGTTGCGGTGCGGTACCATGCGCACGACCTGGTTGCCTTTCATTTCGGCCTTGAACGAGCAGCCCACGCCGCAGTAGGCGCAGGTCGTCACGACCGAATGCTCGGCCTGGCCGAGCATCACGACGCTCTTTTCCTGCAGTGTCGCGGTCGGGCACGCGGCCACGCACGCGCCGCACGAAACGCACTCCGATTCCATGAACGGCTCGTCGACGCCCGCGGCCACGCGCGATTCGAAGCCGCGCCCGGCGATCGTCAGCGCGAACGTCCCTTGCGTTTCCTCGCACGCGCGCACGCAGCGGTTGCAGACGATGCACTTCGACGGATCGTAGGTGAAGTACGGGTTCGATTCGTCCTTCTGGTCGGCGAGGTGATTGGCGCCTTCGAATCCGTAGCGCACCTCGCGCAGCCCCGTTACGCCCGCCATGTCCTGCAGTTCGCAGTTGCCGTTGGCGGGACAGGTGAGGCAGTCGAGCGGGTGATCGGAGATATAAAGCTCCATCACGTTGCGGCGCAGTTGCTGCAGACGGTCGCTTTGCGTGCGCACTTTCATGCCCGCTTCGACCGGCGTCGTGCACGACGCCGGGTAGCCGCGGCGCCCCTCGATCTCGACGAGGCACAGGCGGCACGAGCCGAACGGCTCGAGCGTGTCGGTGGCGCAGAGCTTCGGCACGTTCACGCCGGCCTCGATCGCGGCGCGCATGACGGACGTGCCCGCGGGCACCGTCACGGCCTGGCCGTCGATTTCGAGCGCGACGTCCACATCGGCGTGGCGCAACGGCGTGCCGTAGTCGGTGTCGTCGAACGGCGAGCGTGGTTTCATCGCCTGCGACTTGCAACTGCACGCGCCGGAACCGCATCCGGCGTTGGGAATGAGCGCGTCGGACATGCTGGCTCCTGAATCAGGCCGCCGCCGCAGGGGCAGTGGGGTGGGCTGCGGGTTCGAGGCCGAAATCTTCGGGGAAATGGTTCAGTGCGGAGAGCACCGGGTAGGGCGTCATGCCGCCCATTGCGCAGAGCGAGCCGGCCATCATCGTGTCGCACAGGTCGCGCAGCAGCGTGACCTGTTTCTCCGAGGTGTCGCCCTGGCGGATCTTCGCGATCACTTCCACGCCGCGCGTCGAGCCGATGCGGCACGGCGTGCATTTGCCGCACGATTCGAGCGCGCAGAACGCCATCGCGTATTGGGCGAGCTCCGCGAGATTCGAGGCGTCGTCGTGAACCACGAGACCCCCGTGTCCCACCACGGCACCGACGGCCGCATACGCTTCGTAGTCCATGGGAATGTCCCACTGGCTTTCGGGCAGATAGGTGCCGAGCGGGCCGCCTACCTGTACGGCGCGAGCCGGGCGGCCGCTCGCCGTGCCGCCGCCGTAGTCGAACACGAGTTCGCGCAGCGTGACGCCGAACGCGAGCTCGACGAGCCCGCCGCGCGCGATGTTGCCCGCAAGCTGGAACGGCAGCGTGCCGCGCGAGCGGCCCATGCCGAAATCCTTGTAGAACGCTGCACCCTTCGCGAAGATCACCGGCACCGTGGCGAGCGTGATGACGTTGTTGATGACCGTGGGCTTGCCGTACAGACCCGCGAGCGCGGGCAGCGGCGGCTTCGCGCGCACGATGCCGCGCTTGCCTTCGAGCGACTCGAGCAGCGCGGTTTCCTCGCCGCATACGTAAGCGCCGGCGCCTTTCGCTACGAAGAGATCGAACGGCTTGCCGCTGCCCAGCACGTCTGTGCCGAGCCAACCCGCCGCGCGTGCGCGCCGGATCGCTTCTTCGAGCGCGGCAATCGCATGCGGGTATTCGCTGCGCACGTAGATATGCCCCACGCTCGCACCGACGGCGATGCCCGCGATCGTCATGCCTTCGATCAGCACGTATGGATCGCTTTCCATGATGAGACGATCGGAGAACGTGCCCGAGTCGCCTTCGTCGGCATTGCAGACGATGTACTTCTGATCCGCCTGCGCGTTCGCGACGGTGCGCCACTTGATGCCCGCCGGGAACGCTGCGCCGCCGCGTCCGCGCAAGCCGGATTCGATCAGCGCTTCGCAGGCGGCGGCGCCCGTCGTCGCGAGTGCCTGGCGTAGTCCTTCGAGGCCGCCGTGCGCGACGTAGTCGTCGGTGGAGAGCGGGTCGGTGATGCCGATGCGCGCGAAGGTGAGGCGTTGCTGCTTGCCCAGATACGGAATCTGCTCGACGAGGCCGACGCTGCGCGCGTGCTGGCCGCCCTGCAGAAAGCCGGCGTCGAACAGCGCAGCGATGTCCGCTGCTTCGACGTTGGCATAGCCGACGCGGCCATCGGGCGTTTCCACTTCGACGAGCGGTTCCAGATAGAGCAGGCCGCGCGAACCGTTGCGCACGAGTTCGATGGCGTCGCCGCGCGCGGCGGCTTCGCGTTCGATGGCCCCGGCGACCGCATCGGCGCCGAGGGCGAGCGCCGACGAGTCGCGGGGAACGTAGACGCGGATCATGCGGCCTCCTTTGCGCCGACGGCCGCGGCCATCGCGGCGCCGAGGAGTGCGTCGAACTTCTGCGGCGTCACTTTCGCGTGCAGCGTGCCGTTGATCGTCATCGCCGGCGAGAGCGCGCACTGGCCGAGACAGTAGACCGATTCCAGCGCGACCTGCCCGGTGGCCTCGCGCGCGGTTTGCCCATCATGGCCGTGCGCCTGCGCGAAGCGGCAGCCCGTATGCGCTTCGGCGTGCCGGGCCAGCGCCTCGCTGCCCATGCTGCGGCATGCCTCGGCACGGCAAAGCTGAACGGTGACGGCCGCCGGCGGCGCCGTGCGGAAGTGGTGGTAATAGCTGATGACGCCATGCACCTCGGCCCGCGACAGATTCAGGGCTTTCGCAAGCGGCACGATGGTTTGGGGCGGCACGTAGCCGGTTTCGTCCTGGATCGCATGCAGGATCGCGAGCAGGGTGCGCCCTGGCAGCGTGTGCCGGCGCACGAGTTCGTCGGGCGCGATAGGTGTCGTCTCGTCCAAGGTGGGGTACCTCCTGGAGCAAATATGCACTTGTTATTCATAAAGTGCGCATATATGCTGCCGTTGTCTCGTTGTGTGAACGAACGATAGGCCGATGTATTGGGTTTCGCAATAGGAAGGGCGAATTCATAATGATCAAGGTCGAATGCCAGGCGCAACTCGTCGTGCGCGATGCGGAAGGGCGTGAGGCAAGCCTGACGGACGTTGTGCCGCTGCTCGCGCTGGTCGCCGAGGAAGGCAGCATCGCGCAGGCCGCACAGCGTAAGGGTTTGTCCTATCGGCATGCGTGGGGCCTGCTGCGCGAGGTGGAAGAGCGTCTGGGCGGCGCGTTGATCGCCAAGGCGCGTGGCCGTGGATCGGTCCTCTCGGAACTCGGCGAGGCGGTGCTGCGCTCGCAGCGGCTGTGCGGCGAGCGTCTGCAAGGCAACCTGCAGGCGCTGGCGAGCGAAGTGGCGAGCGACCTCAATCGCTGGCTCGTGCCGCATGCGCTCGATCTGCGCATTCATGCCTCGCACGGTTACGCCGTGGCCTCGCTGGTGACGGCGCTGGTCGCGCAGCAGTTACCGGTGGAGATCAAGTATCGCGACAGCGTCGACGCCATTACGGCGCTCGCGCGCGGCGAGTGCGATCTGGCCGGCTTTCACCTGCCGCGCGGGGACTTTCGCGCGGCCTGCGCCGATGCATATCGCGGTTGGCTCGATCCCCAGCGGCATGTCTTCATCCATCTGACGCGGCGCAAGCAGGGCCTCTTCGTTGGCCGCGGCAACCCGAAGCAGATCGCCGGGCTAGCCGATCTCGCGCGCGGCGACATCCGCTTCGTAAACCGGCAGCCGGGCTCGGGCACGCGGATGCTGATCGATCTGCTGCTGACGCGCATCGGCGTCGATCCCGGACGGGTCAATGGCTACGCGTCGTCGGAACTGACCCATTCGGCGATTGCCGCCTTCGTTGCGAGCGGCATGGCCGACGTGGGGTTCGGGGTCGAGCCGGCGGCGCATCATTTCGGGCTCGACTTCATGCCAATCGCCGATGAAGATTACTATTTCGCGTGCGATCGGGCCCAGTTGGAGCGGGAGCCGCTGGCTGCCGTACTGGCGCTGCTGCGCGGCGCTGCGTTCCGCCAGAATGTCGCGCGCCTCGAAGGCTACGATCCCGCCGACTGCGGCAAGGTCGTGGCGCTCGACGCCGGCTGGGCCGGACTGGAGCCGGCGCTGTAATGCGATGCAATTAGCGGGTACTGCAGCCGACGGTGCTTTCTGTGATACTTTCGGGCGGGTATTGGCCTTCTCGTTTCAGATGCGCGCCACACGCGCCGATCGACCATGAAATTCCTGTTTAATGTTTGTGCTGCTGCCGCGACTGCGGGAGCCTTGTTCGCCACTGTTTCGATCGCCTTTGCGCAGAATTCGCCGGGCCAGCCCGACGGTATTCTCAGCGACGAATTCCGTCTGCAGCAACATCCGCAGTTGCCGTTCGCGGCTTCGGCGCCGTCGAACAAATATCAGCACGGTGCGCCTTCGGAAATGCGCAAAAAGGGCGATATGGGAGATCCGAACGGCTGTAATCTGCAGTGTCCGGACGACAATTGAGGGATTGAAGCCGGCCGTGTACGACGTGCCTGCCGGCTGCGGCGCGTAAAAAGAAAAACTCGCGAGGCCCGTAAGGGCGCCGCGAGTTTTTCTTTTGAGGCGGGAATTCTGGTGGAGCCGGCGGGAATCGAACCCGCGTCCAAAGGCAGTCCACACCCAGTTCTACATGCGTAGTTCTGTCGTTTGATTTAACCGCAGCGACGCGGACGAACACGCTGCGCTACGGCGATTCACTAAATTTTCGACTCTGCCGTCGTGACGCCGACAGAGCTTAACTGACGTAAATGACCTCTGGCGGTATTGCTACCGGTCTTGCGACGCTAACCCGTCAGTGAGCCAGGCAGAGGACGGCGGCCCTTAGGCTGCCAGTGCGAACGTATCGTCGTTTGCAGTTACGTTTTTCCCATTGATTAACGAGGTGACGGGTCCTCGGCATGCCCTGACTGCTTCATAACCCCTGTCGAAACCAGGTCGGCCCCAGAGGAAGGATCAATTATCCCATAGTTCGCCGGATGAGGCGAACCGCGCCCGTTTCAACAGGCGCGGGCTGCATCAAGGAATCGGCGGGATTTAGTCCGGCCGTGCTGCCTTTCCGACCGGCTTGAGCAAGTCGAGCAGCGCCGCGGTCGTTTCAGCGATGTAGTGCGCGTTCCATTGCGACGGCGGAACCTCGTTGCCGCAGTAGCCGTAGGCGGCGGCGATCGTCGCCATTCCGGCAGCCGCGCCCGCCTGCACATCGCGCGCGTCGTCTCCGACATAGACCACACGCTGCGGCTCGACGCCGATTACCTCGGCCGCATGCAGCAGCGGCGCCGGGTGCGGCTTGGAGTAGGGCGTGGTGTCGCCGCTGACGACGCATGCAGCCCGCGCGTCGAGATGCATGAGCTTCACGAGCGGATCGGTCAGGCGTGCGACCTTGTTGGTCACGATGCCCCAGCGCACGCCACGCGCGTCGAGGTCGTCGAGGACGGTGTCGATGCCCGGAAAGAGGGCCGTCTCGACGCGCAGGTTCGCCGCGTAGTTGGCGAGGAATTCCTCGCGCATCGCCGCGAAATCGGGATGGTCAGGGCCAATGCCAAATGCCCCGCCGATCAGACCGCGTGCGCCCGCCGAGGCGAGCGGCCGCAGCCGTTCGAGCGGCGCAGGCGCGAGACCGCGTGCGTGACGCATCTGATTCACGGCGGCGGCGAGGTCCGGGGCGGTATCGGCTAGCGTGCCGTCGAAGTCGAACAGGACGGCGTCGCAGGCGGCGAGCGCCACGCCGTTGCCGGATGCGGCGTCAATGAGAGTCGATGCAGTCATATCGGAGAGGGGGGTACCTGTTGCCGCGTCAGCCCTCGCGCCGGCACGCGATCATGTAGTTGACGCTGGAGTCGTTCGAGAGCGAGAAATGCCGCGTCAGCGGGTTGTAGGTGATGCCTTTGATCTCGACGAGGCGCAAACCGGCGAGGCGCACGAAGCCGGCGAGCTCGGAGGGGCGAATGAAGCGCGCGTAGTCGTGCGTGCCTTTGGGCAGCATCTGCGCGATGTATTCGGCGCCGATCACGGCGAGCAGATAGGCCTTCAGGTTGCGGTTGAGCGTCGAGAAAAACACCCAGCCGCCCGGCTTCACGAGGGTGGCGCAGGCTTGAACGATGCCGGCAGGATCCGGCACGTGCTCGAGCATTTCCATGCAGGTCACGGCGTCGAACGAGGCGGGCTCGCGTGCTGCGAGCGCTTCCGCGGCGATTTCTTCGTAATCGACCGTGACGCCGCTTTCGAGGCTGTGCAGATCGGCGACGCCCAGCGCCTCGCGGGCGAGGTCGATGCCTTTCACGGTGGCGCCCAGCCCGGCCATCGACTCGGACAGGATGCCTCCGCCGCAGCCGACGTCCAGCACGCGCTTGCCGGTGACGTGCGCGTGCGCGTCGATCCAGCCAAGGCGGACAGGGTTCAGTTCGTGGAGCGGCTTGAATTCCGCGTTCGGGTCCCACCAGCGATGAGCAAGATCGCTGAATTTCTGCAGTTCGTGGGGATCGGCATTGGTCATGTCGGAGCGGCCTGAAGCGCGGGGGCGGATGGGTGAGGATAAGGCCTGAGTATATAGGCGGGCTCCGATGGCGGCAAAATGCCACGCACCTTCGCAGTGCCTCTCAGGACGTGAAGAATAAAAAAGCCCCGCCGAAGCGGGGCTTTGAGACTTTCAGTCGCGACTCGCGAATTACTGCTTCTGCGTGCCGACAACTTCGACTTCCACGCGACGATCCGGTGCGAGGCAGGCGATGAGAGCCTTGTGGTTCTTCTGGTTGCAGCCCGTCGTGACCGGGTTGCGCTTGCCCTTGCCTTCCGTGTAGACACGGTCGGCCGGCACGCCCTTGCTGACCAGGTACGCCTTGACGGCTTGCGCACGGCGCAGCGACAGACGGTCGTTGTACGCGTTCGAGCCGATGCGGTCGGTGTAGCCGGTTGCAACGACGACTTCCAGGTTCAGAGCTTCGATCTTGCTTGCCAGATCGTCCAGCTTTTCCTTGCCGGCCGGCTTCAGGATAGCCTTGTCGAAGTCGAACAGAGCGTCAGCCTGATACGTGATCTTCTGGCTCGTGATGGCCGGCGGCGGCGGCGGAGCGACCGGCGGCTGCGGTGCCTGGGCGACCAGCGCGCCATCGCACTTGGCGTTGGCCGTGGCCGGCGTCCAGAACGCATCGCGCCAGCAAAGCTCGTTCGTGCCGTTCATCCACACCCACTCGCCCGTACCATTCACCCAGTTGTCATTGACGGCTTGTCGCGACGCCGGCACCGACTGTGCCTGAGCGGATGCAGCCATGACTGCGGTAGCTGCAATGAACGCGAGCTTTGAAAGTTTATTCATATTTCTCCTCTCGAAATTGAGATTACCGCAGGTTTACTGCGAGCCATATGACGAAGACAAGTCATACATTGCTCGAAGTATAACATTGGCGCGTTGCAGCGAACGTGTTGTGTAGACTTCGAGCAGCGTCTAACTTTGTGCGTTGGCATTTTGCCATATCGTTCCCGTCGTACGATAAAAAAAATCCGCCCCTTTCTTTGCGATCGATCGAATGTGGTACACCCGCAACAAAAAGTTCCCGCGGGATACCCTGGTATGGCGCCTGATTTCGGGCAGGTCCCGCAAACGGGCGGGTGCTGCACTGCGGATATCCTGGCGGCTCCTCGCCGGAGTCGCCGGATGGCGCTCAGGTGGCGTTCTGAGCGGTTCGGCGCCACCCCTCTAATAGGTATACGTAGAGCGAAGTCGGGGGTGTCGTGCGTGGTAGAATCGCGTGATGCGCTGCGTCCGCGGCGTCCATGCGACAGCAGGGTGCGCTTTTGCGTTGCTGCCTCCGGGTAGCATCGCGCGTGCCTCGCGTGTGCCTGTATACGACATCGATAATGGATCAATTCGCCAAAGAGACTCTGCCTATCTCCCTCGAGGAGGAAATGCGCCGCTCGTATCTCGACTACGCGATGAGCGTGATTGTCGGGCGGGCGCTCCCGGATGTTCGCGACGGCCTCAAGCCCGTGCACCGGCGCGTGCTCTACGCGATGCACGAACTGAACAACGACTGGAACCGCGCCTACAAGAAGTCGGCGCGTATCGTCGGCGACGTCATCGGTAAATACCATCCCCACGGCGACACGGCTGTCTACGACACGATCGTCCGCATGGCGCAGAATTTTTCGCTGCGCTACATGCTGGTGGACGGCCAGGGTAATTTCGGTTCGATCGACGGCGACAATGCCGCCGCGATGCGGTACACCGAAATCCGCATGGCGAAGATCGGTCACGAACTGCTGGCCGACATCGACAAGGAAACGGTCGATTTTGGGCCGAACTACGACGGCAGCGAAAGCGAACCGCTGATCCTGCCCGCGCGCATCCCGAACCTGCTCATCAACGGTTCGTCGGGGATCGCGGTCGGCATGGCCACGAACATTCCGCCGCACAACCTGAACGAAGTCGTCGATGCTTGTCAGCATCTTCTGAAGAATCCGCAGGCGTCGATCGACGAACTCATCGAAATCATTCCGGCGCCCGATTTTCCGACCGCCGGCATCATCTACGGTGTCTCCGGCGTGCGCGACGGTTATCGCACCGGCCGTGGCCGGGTGGTGATGCGCGCGGCCACGCACTTCGAGGAAATCGATCGCGGTCAGCGCATGGCGATCATCGTCGACGAACTGCCGTACCAGGTGAACAAGCGGTCGCTGCTGGAACGTATCGCCGAACTCGTCAACGAGAAGAAGCTCGAAGGCATTTCCGATATTCGCGACGAATCCGACAAGAGCGGCATGCGCGTCGTGATCGAGCTCAAGCGCGGCGAAGTGCCCGAGGTTATCCTCAACAATCTGTACAAGGCGACGCAGCTGCAGGACACGTTCGGCATGAACATGGTCGCGCTGGTAGACAACCAGCCGAAGCTGCTGAACCTGAGGGAAATGCTCGAGCATTTCCTGTCGCACCGCCGCGAGGTGCTGACGCGGCGCACTGTATACGAACTGCGCAAGGCGCGCGAACGCGGCCACGTGCTGGAAGGCCTCGCCGTCGCGCTCGCGAACATCGACGAGTTCATTGCGCTCATCAAGGCCGCGCCTACGCCGCCTATCGCGAAGCAGGAACTCATGAACCGCTCGTGGGATTCGTCCCTCGTGCGCGAAATGCTCGCGCGCGCCGAGACCGAAAACTCGGCGGCGGGCGGCCGCGAGGCGTATCGCCCGGAAGGGTTGAACCCGCAGTACGGCATGCAGGGCGACGGTCTCTATCGTCTGTCCGATACCCAGGCGCAGGAAATCCTGCAGATGCGTCTGCAGCGCCTAACGGGGCTGGAGCAGGACAAGATCATCGGCGAGTACCGCGACGTGATGGCCCAGATTGCCGACCTGCTCGACATTCTTGCACGCCCCGAGCGCGTAACGGTCATGATCTCCGACGAACTCACCGCGATCAAGAGCGAATTCGGCGACGAACGCCGTTCGAAGATCGAGATGAACGCGACCGAGCTCAACACTGAGGACCTGATCACGCCGCAGGACATGGTCGTGACCATGTCGCACGCGGGTTACGTGAAATCGCAGCCGTTGTCCGAATATCGCGCCCAGAAGCGCGGAGGTCGCGGCAAGCAGGCCACCTCGATGAAGGACGACGACTGGATCGACACGCTCTTCATCGCCAACACCCACGACCACATCCTGTGCTTCTCGAATCGCGGGCGCGTCTACTGGGTGAAGGTCTACGAAGTGCCGCAGGGCTCGCGCAACTCGCGCGGCCGGCCGATCGTCAACATGTTCCCGCTCCAGGACGGTGAAAAGATTACGGTTGTCTTGCCGGTCAAGGAGTTTTCGGCCGACAAGTACGTCTTCATGGCGACCGCGCTCGGTACCGTGAAGAAGACGCCGCTCGAGGCCTTCAGCCGCCCGTTGCGCAAGGGTATTATTGCGGTCGGCCTCGATGACGGCGATTACCTGATCGGCGCGGCCATCACCGACGGCGAACACGACGTCATGCTGTTCTCCGACGCCGGCAAGGCCGTGCGCTTCGACGAGAACGACGTGCGCCCGATGGGCCGCGAAGCGCGCGGCGTGCGCGGCATGCAGCTCGAAGAGAGTCAGCAGGTCATCGCGCTCCTCGTGGCGGGCGACGAGCAGCAGTCGGTGCTCACCGCAACCGAGAACGGCTACGGCAAGCGCACCCCGATCACCGAGTACACGCGCCACGGGCGCGGTACGAAGGGGATGATCGCGATCCAGACGTCGGAGCGCAACGGCAAGGTGGTCGCAGCGACGCTCGTGGACCCGGAAGCCCAGATCATGCTGATCACGACGACAGGCGTGCTGATTCGCACGCGTGTTTCCGAGATACGCGAAATGGGCCGCGCGACGCAAGGTGTTACACTCATCAGCCTTGACGAAGGCACGAAACTCTCCGGCCTGCAGCAGGTCGCAGAGGCCGACGGGGAAGGCGAAGCGGGTGATGCCGAGCCGGGCGAGGGTGAAAGCCAGGAGTAAGCAGGCGTGATGCAAAGCGACGGTCCGCGAGATGCGGGCGGGCCAGCGCAGGAAGGTCCTGAAATGGTGCCGGGCGGATCCGGCTGCGGGCGACCGTCTTCGAGTGAAGACGGTGCCGCGCGGGTCTGAGTTTGTCCCTGAATGGTCCGTCTGGCAGGCAGTTCGACTAATTTCTCTAAGGGAGTAATGATGCAAAAACGATTCAAGCAGGTTTTGTTGCTGGCCGCTCTCGTGCCGACGTTTGCGATGGCTCAGGCGCTCCAGAACCAGGCGCCCGACCAGTCTGCACCGGCCGCTGCCGCAGCACCGATCGATCCGGCAAAGCAAGCCGCGATCAAGGACCTGCTCGACGCGATCGACGCGCAGAAGCTCGTCGGCGCAATCGGCAACAGCGCGCAGATGCAGGCCAAGCAACTCGTCCCGGCGATCCTGTCGGACGCGCTGACGGAAAACAAGACGATGACGGACAAGCAGAAGCAGGCTTCCGTCCCGGGGCTGCAGAAGAATGCCGTGCCGAAGCTGGTTGACTCGGCAGGCCAGGTCTTCGCGACCCCCGCGTTCCAGCAAGATGCCATGCAAGCTCAGTACGACGCTTACGCGAAGTACTACAGCACGCAGGAAATCAAGGACCTGACGACGTTCTACCGCAGCCCGACCGGCCGCAAGTTCATCCAGGTGCAAGACCAGGTGGGCCGCGACGTCGTGAACGGCCTGATGCAGAAGTACATGCCGCAGTCGATCAAGGCAACGCGTCAGCAGGCTGACCAGGAAGTCGCCAACGCCGCCAAGGCCAAGTAAGTCAGGCATACCGGCGCCGCTGGCTGCCGGGCTCGCGTTGGCGGGTTCCAGCTGACAGTGCGATAATGGTTGTTTGCGCGTGAGCGCAAGCAACCATTTTTCATTTCGGGCGCGTTTTTCCGGTGCCTTTTATGCCACCGTGATACCGCCGCGCCTGCCTCCCCGGGGTCCTTTAACGATGCGCGTCTTCAACTTCTCCGCCGGACCTGCGGCCATGCCCGAAGAAGTGCTGCGCCAGGCCGCCGACGAAATGCTCGACTGGCACGGTAGCGGCATGAGCGTGATGGAAATGAGCCATCGCGGCCCCGAGTTCATGCAGATCCACAGCGAGGCGCTGCTCGACCTGCGCGAGTTGATGGAAGTCCCGGCGAGCCACCACATCCTGTTCTTGCAAGGTGGCGGCATTGGCGAGAACGCGATCGTGCCGCTGAACCTGTTCGGGGTGAAGCCGCGCGCCGACTTCGTGGTCACCGGCGCCTGGTCGCAGAAGTCGCAGAAGGAGGCGCTCAAGTACGGCGCGTCGCACATCGCGGCCAGCGGGCGGACCGAGGCGGGCTTCACGCATGCGCCGTCCGCGAACGAGTGGAAGCTTTCGGACGATCCCGCTTACGTCCATTTGTGCACGAACGAGACGATCGACGGCGTCGAGACCTTCGAGATCCCCGATCTCGGCGACATTCCGCTCGTGGCCGACGCTTCGTCGCACATCCTCTCGCGCCCGATGGACATCGCCAAGTACGGCGTGCTCTACGGCGGCGCGCAGAAGAACATCGGCATGGCCGGCGTGACGGTCGTGATCGTGCGCGAGGATCTGCTCGACCGCGCGATGTCGATCTGCCCGTCCGCGTTCGAATGGAAGACGGTTGCCGCGAACAACTCCATGTTCAACACGCCGCCCACCTATGCGATCTACATCGCCGGGCTCGTGTTCAAGTGGCTCAAGCGCCAGGGTGGCCTCACCGCCATCGAAGCGCGCAACATCGAAAAAGCGAAGCTGCTCTACGACACGATCGACGCGAGCGGCTTCTACATCAACAAGGTGGAGCGCCGCGCGCGCTCGCGGATGAACGTACCGTTCTTCCTCGCCGACGAATCACGTAACGAAGATTTCCTTGCCGGCGCGAAGGCGCGTGGGCTGTTGCAGCTGAAGGGCCACAAGTCCGTCGGCGGCATGCGGGCGTCGATTTACAACGCGGTGCCGCTCGAAGCAGTGAAAGCGCTGGTCGAGTACATGAAGGAATTCGAAGCGAAGCACGCATGAGCGCCGCATTTAGTATCTAACTATGCGCGGCTCGCGCGTGCGCCTCCTTTCAGATTGCCGGTCTCACGCATGGACGACGAACTCAATTCCAAACTCAAGCCGCTGCGCGAACGTATCGACGCGATCGATGCGCAACTGATCGCGCTGCTCAACCAGCGCGCGGCGGTGGCGCTCGAAGTGGGCGAGGTCAAGAAGCACTACAACGCGCCGGTGTTCCGCCCGGAGCGCGAGCTGCAGGTGATCGCGCGCCTGCAGGGACTGAGCGCAGGGCCGCTCGGCAACGAGCACATCAGCGCGATCTGGCGCGAGATCATGGCCGCGAGCCGCTCGCTCGAAAAGACGATCACCGCGGCCTATCTCGGGCCGGTCGGCACCTATAGCGAGCAGGCGATGCACGCGTACTTCGGCCAGTCGATCGAAGGCTTGCCGTGTCCGTCGATCGACGAGGTGTTCCGCTCGGTCGAGGCCGGGGCCTCCGAGTTCGGCGTGGTGCCGGTCGAGAATTCGAGCGAAGGCGCCGTGTCGCGCTCGCTCGACCTGTTTCTCGAGACGCAGCTCGTGATCGGCGGGGAAATCGCGCTGCCGATCGAGCACAACCTGATGACGCAAAGCGGCAAGCTGGCGGGCGTGACGCGCGTGTGCGCGCATCCGCAAGCGCTCGCGCAGTGCCAGCACTGGCTCACGGCGCACGCACCGCACCTGGAACGCCAGGCCGTGGCGAGCAACGCGGAGGCGGCGCGTCTTGCCGGCGCCGACCCGACGGTCGCCGCCATTGCCGGCGAGCGGGCGGCCACCCATTACGGCCTCCTGATCGCGAATGCGCTGATCCAGGACGATCCGCACAATCGCACGCGCTTCGTCGTGATCGGCAAGCAGCCGGCGGGCCCGACGGGCAACGACCAGACGTCGATGATCGTTTCGGTGAAGAACGAGCCGGGCGCCGTCTACAAGCTGCTCGAACCGCTCGCGCGCCACGGCGTGTCGATGACGCGCTTCGAGTCGCGTCCGGCGCGTGTCGGTACGTGGGAGTACTACTTCTATATCGACTTCGAGGGCCATCGCGACGATCCCGCCGTGGCCGGCGCGCTCGACGATCTCGGCAAGAAGGCCGCGTATCTGAAGATCCTGGGTTCGTATCCGCGCTCGCGCTGAAAACGTGGTCGGGCGGCTGCCAGGCCGTCCGCCAGGAACTGCTGAAGGAGACCCTGCATGACATCGCAATTCGGCCCGAACTACGTGCGCGCGATCGCGCCCTACGTTGCGGGCAGGCCGATTTCGGAAGTGGCGCGCGAGTTCGGGCTCGACGAGGCGCGCATCGTGAAGCTCGCCTCGAACGAGAACCCGCTCGGCATGCCCGAGTCGGCGCAACGCGCAATCGCGCAGGCCGCGTGCGAGCTGGGCCGTTATCCCGATTCGAACGCGTTCGAACTGAAGGCCGCGCTCGCCGCGCGCTACGACGTGCCGCCCGAATGGATCACGCTCGGCAACGGCAGCAACGACATCCTTGAACTCGCGGCGCGTGCGTTCGTCGAGCGGGGGCAGTCGATCGTCTATTCGCAGTACTCGTTCGCGGTCTATGCGCTCGCCGCGCAGGGCCTCGGTGCAAGGCATCTCGTGACGCCGGCCGTCCATCATGGCCACGATCTCGACGCGATGCTCGCGGCGATTGCCGACGACACGCGCCTCGTCTTCGTCGCCAATCCGAACAACCCGACCGGCACGTTCATCGACGGCGCGACGCTCGAGGCCTTCATCGCGAAGGTGCCGAGCCATGTGGTGGTCGTGCTCGACGAGGCCTACACGGAGTATCTTGCCGCCGGCAAGCGTTACGACTCGATTGCCTGGGTGCGCCGCTATCCGAACCTGCTCGTGTCGCGCACGTTCTCGAAGGCGTACGGGCTCGCCGGTCTGCGCATCGGCTTCGCGATTGCGCAGCCGGAGCTGACCGATCTGCTGAACCGTTTGCGTCAGCCGTTCAACGTGAATACGCTCGCGCAGGCTGCGGCTGTTGCCGCACTCGGCGACACCGCGTTCCTCGAAAAGAGCGCCGCGCTCAACGCCGAAGGGTATCGCCTGCTGACGGCCGCTTTCGAACGCCTCAAGCTCGAATACGTGCCGTCGGACGGTAACTTCGTGCTCGTGCGCGTAGGCAATGAAGACGGCGCGGGCGACCGGGTGAATCTCGCCTTGCTCAGGCAGGGCGTGATCGTGCGTCCGGTCGGCAACTATGGCCTGCCGCAGTGGCTGCGCGTGACGATCGGCCTGCCCGAGGAGAACGTGGCCTTCCTCGCGGCGCTTGAACGCGCGCTCGTGTGAGCGACGCGTATGTTTTCGTTTTTCCGGTGATGTCGTGAGCGTGTTTTCCTTCAACAAACTGGTGATTTTCGGTGTCGGCCTGATCGGCGGGTCGCTCGCTCGCGGGCTGCGCGAGCGCGGTGCCGGCGGCCTCCATGCGGGCCGCGTGATTGGCGTGGGGCGGCGTCTGCATTCGGTCGAGCGCGCGCTCGAACTGGGCGTGATCGATGCGGCCGCCACGCTCGACGACGATGCGGCGCTGGCCGAAGCGCTCAAGGGCGCCGACGTCGTGCTGCTGGCTGCGCCTGTCGCGCAGATGCGCGCGTTGTTCGAGCGCATCGCGCCGCATCTCGAAGACGAGACGCTCATCACTGATGCGGGCAGCACCAAGAGCGACGTGATCGAGGCCGCGCGCGCGGCGCTCGGCGCGCGTATCGCGCAGTTCGTGCCGGCTCACCCGATTGCGGGCCGCGAGTCGAGCGGCGTGGAGGCCGCGCTGCCCGATCTCTATGTCGGCCGCAACGTGGTGCTGTGCCCGCTCGCGGAGAACGCGCCGGAAGCGGTCGAGCGCATCGCCGCGATGTGGCGCGCGACGGGGGCCGTGATCGGCACGATGAGCGCTGCGCAGCATGATCGCGTGTTCGCCTCGGTGAGCCATCTGCCGCACGTGCTGTCGTTCGCCCTCGTGGACCAGATCCTCGCGTCGCCCGATGCCGAGCTCAAATTTTCGTTCGCTGCCGGAGGCTTTCGCGATTTCACGCGTATTGCCGCGTCGAGCCCGGAGATGTGGCGCGACGTCTGCCTCGCGAACCGCGCGGCGTTGCTCGCCGAGCTCGACGCCTACACCGAAGTGCTGGCGAAGCTGCGCGCAGCCATCGACACCGGCGACGGCGCCGCCCTCGAAACGGTGTTCGCGCGCTCGCGCGCGGCGCGCAGCGCGTGGCAGGAGCGCGGCGGCAAGCGCGCTGCCGAGGCCGCACCGGACAAGTAAGCCGAAAGATCAGCCGACAGACCCGCCGCGCCCTCGCGCCCGACCGAATTCTCAGGACACACCCATGGACTACCTCGATCTCGGACCTTTCTCCCGTGCGTCCGGCACCGTCCGCCTGCCCGGCTCGAAGAGCATCTCGAACCGCGTGCTGCTGCTCGCGGCGCTGGCCGAAGGCGAGACCACGATCACGAATCTGCTCGACTCCGACGACACGCGGGTCATGCTCGACGCGCTCGAAAAGCTCGGCGTGAAGCTCAAGCGCGAAGACGACACCTGCGTCGTGCAGGGCACGCGCGGCGCATTCACGGCGGTGCGCGCGGATCTCTTCCTCGGCAACGCGGGTACGGCCGTGCGTCCGCTCACGGCGGCGCTCGCGGTGAACGGCGGCGACTACCGCATTCACGGCGTACCGCGCATGCACGAACGGCCGATCGGCGACCTCGTGGACGGCCTGCGCCAGATCGGCGCGAAGATCGATTACGAGGAGAACGAAGGCTTTCCGCCGCTGCGCATTCGTCCGTCGGCGATTTCGGTCGATGCGCCGATCACCGTGCGCGGCGACGTTTCGAGCCAGTTCCTCACGGCGCTGCTGATGACGCTGCCGCTCGTGCGCGCCAAGGACGGCGTGACGGTCGTGCAGGTGGACGGCGAGCTCATTTCGAAGCCTTATATCGAGATCACGATCAAGCTCATGGAGCGCTTTGGCGTGAAGGTCGGGCGCCACGGCTGGCACCGCTTCGAAGTGCCGGCGGGCGTGCGCTATCAGTCGCCCGGCAAGATCATGGTCGAGGGCGACGCGTCGTCCGCGTCGTATTTCCTCGCCGCGGGCGCCATCGGCGGCGGTCCGCTGCGCGTGGAGGGCGTGGGGCGCGCGAGCATCCAGGGCGACATCGGCTTTGCCGACGCGCTCGGCCGCATGGGCGCCAACGTCACGATGGCCGACGACTGGATCGAAGTGCGCGGGATCGGCAACGATCACGGCAAGCTCGACCCGATCGACATGGACTTCAATCTGATTCCCGACGCGGCCATGACGATCGCCGTGGCGGCGCTTTTCGCGGACGGCGCCACGACGCTGCGCAATATCGCGAGCTGGCGCGTGAAGGAAACCGACCGCATCGCGGCGATGGCCAAGGAGCTGCGCAAGGTCGGCGCGGAGGTGGAGGAGGGCGTGGACTATCTGATCGTGCGCCCGCCCGCGCAACTCACGCCGAACGCGGCAATCGACACGTACGACGATCACCGCATGGCAATGTGCTTCTCGCTCGTGAGTCTCGGCGGCGTGCCCGTGCGCATCAACGACCCGAAATGCGTCGGCAAGACGTTCCCCGACTATTTCGACCGGTTCCTCGCGCTCGCGCAGCCGTAACGCCTTATTTTTCCCTGACGCCGATACTGAAGTTGTCACCGTAGTGGTTCGCAGTTGCTAATAACGCCAGCATGAAATCAAACCGTCCCTTTTATCCGACGCCCGTCATTGCAATCGACGGCCCGACCGCTTCCGGCAAGGGCACGGTGGCCACGCTCGTGGCCGCGCATCTCGGCTTTCACCTGCTCGACAGCGGCGCCCTGTACCGGCTCGCGGCGCTCGCCAGCATCCGCTATGCGATTGCCTGCGACGACGCGGACGGCCTTGCAAAGCTGATCGACGATCTTCACATCACGTTCCGCGAGGGGCTTGCGCAGCTCGACGGCGTCGATGTCTCGACCGAAATCCGCGCCGAGGAAGTCGGCAACCGGGCCTCGGTGATCGCCGCGCATCCTTCGGTGCGCGCGGCGCTCGTGGCGCGCCAGCGGGCCTTCCGCAAGCTGCCGGGGCTCGTCGCGGACGGTCGCGACATGGGTACCGTGATCTTTCCGGAGGCGGTTCTGAAGGTGTTTCTGACAGCGAGCGTCGAGGCCCGCGCGGCCCGCCGGCATAAGCAATTGATCCAGAAGGGATTTTCTGCTAATATGGATGACTTGCTCCGGGATTTGCGTGAACGCGATGCGCGCGACAGTAGTCGCACGGCCGCGCCGCTCAAGCCCGCAGCAGATGCGAAGCTTCTGGACACCTCGGCGCTCTCGATCGACCAGGCGGTCGAACAGGTGGTGCAGTGGTACCAGACGCTGTCGTCAGCATCGCAGCCCGCCCGTCACCACGACGGGCACGGCAAACAGGCGTAAGCCGTAGTTGTAGTAGCAGTGGTGCTCCGCACGAGCGGAGCGTGTGTTAAACCCTTTAACCCCGTATGGCTTTCGCATCCGTGCCGCGAACAGGCGTTCCGGCAGCAAGGCGGGACCGGTCCAGATGACCGGCAGGCAGTCGAACCCGCGGCGAAAACCCTGCAAATTCAGATTTTTATGTCCGACCTGCAAACCTCCACCCCGAATACCGAATCTTTCGCGGCTCTGTTCGAAGAGTCGCTGACCCGCCAGGACATGCGCGCCGGCGAAGTCATCTCCGCTGAAGTCGTGCGCGTCGACCACAACTTCGTGGTCGTGAACGCTGGCCTGAAGTCCGAGGCCTACATTCCCATCGAGGAATTCCTGAACGACCAGGGCGAAGTGGAGGTTCAGGCGGGCGATTTCGTTTCCGTCGCGATCGACGCGCTGGAAAACGGCTACGGCGACACGATCCTGTCGCGCGACAAGGCGAAGCGTCTCGCTTCGTGGCTGTCGCTGGAAAAGGCTCTCGACAACAACGAACTCGTGACCGGCACGATCACGGGCAAGGTCAAGGGCGGCATGACCGTCATGGTCAACGGCATCCGCGCGTTCCTGCCGGGTTCGCTCGTCGACACGCGTCCGGTCAAGGACACCACGCCGTACGAAGGCAAGACCCTCGAATTCCGCGTCATCAAGCTCGACCGCAAGCGTAACAACGTCGTGCTGTCGCGCCGTGCCGTGATCGAAGCCACGCAAGGCGAAGAGCGCGCCAAGCTGCTCGAAACGCTGAAGGAAGGCGCGATCGTCAACGGCGTGGTCAAGAACATCACCGACTACGGCGCGTTCGTGGACCTCGGCGGCATCGACGGCCTGCTGCACATCACCGACATCGCATGGCGTCGCGTGCGTCACCCGAGCGAAGTTCTCTCGGTTGGCCAGGAAGTCACCGCGAAGATCCTCAAGTTCGACCAGGAAAAGAACCGCGTTTCGCTCGGTATCAAGCAACTGGGCGACGATCCGTGGGAAGGCATCTCGCGCCGTTACCCGTCGGGCACGCGCCTGTTCGGCAAGGTCACGAACATCACCGACTACGGCGCGTTCGTCGAAGTCGAATCGGGCATCGAAGGCCTGGTTCACGTTTCCGAAATGGACTGGACCAACAAGAACGTTGCGCCGTCGAAGGTTGTCCAGCTCGGCGACGAAGTCGAAGTCATGGTCCTCGAGATCGACGAAGACCGCCGCCGCATCTCGCTCGGCATGAAGCAGTGCAAGCCGAATCCGTGGGATGACTTCAGCCGCAACTTCAAGAAGGGCGACAAGCTGCAAGGCGCGATCAAGTCGATCACCGACTTCGGCGTCTTCATCGGTCTGCCTGGCGGCATCGACGGCCTGGTTCACCTCTCCGACCTGTCGTGGAGCGAAACCGGCGAAGAAGCCGTGCGCAAGTACAAGAAGGGCGACGAAGTCGAAGCCGTGGTTCTGGGCATCGACGTCGAGAAGGAACGCATTTCGCTCGGCATCAAGCAGCTCGAAGGCGACCCGTTCAGCAACTTCGTTGCCATCAACGACAAGGGTGCGACTGTCGACGGTACGGTGAAGTCGGTCGACGCGAAGGGTGCGGTTATCACCCTGACGGCCGACGTCGAAGGCTACCTGCGTGCTTCGGAAATCGCGCAAGACCGCGTGGAAGATGCTCGCAACGTGCTGAAGGAAGGCGACAAGGTTAACGCGATGATCATCAACATCGATCGCAAGTCGCGTGGCATCAACCTGTCGATCAAGGCGAAGGACTCGGCTGAAACGCAGGAAGCGCTGCGCAGCATGTCGTCGGACACGGGTTCGGCTGCCACCGGCACGACCAACCTCGGCGCGCTGCTCAAGGCCAAGCTCGACGGCCAGAACCAGTAAGCCTCATAACGGGGGCAAGCTGAAGTATGACCAAATCTGAATTGGTCGCGCAGCTGGCTACGCGATTTCCGCAACTTGTCCTCAAGGATGCGGATTTCGCGGTCAAGACGATGCTCGATGCGATGTCCGAGGCGCTTGCCAAGGGCCATCGCATCGAAATTCGCGGTTTTGGCAGCTTCGGCCTGAACCGCCGGCCGTCGCGCGTGGGACGCAACCCGAAGTCGGGTGAGAAGGTGCTGGTGCCTGAGAAGTTCGTGCCGCACTTCAAGCCGGGCAAGGAATTGCGCGAGCGTGTGGACCGGCGTGCGGGCGAGCCGCTGAAAGCGGACGAGCCGGACGATGATCTGTAAGTCGCCCTTGGGTGCTTGCGGTTGTCGGCGGTCAATGCCAGATGGCCAGATATAAGGACCGGAAAGCGCCGGGGGTTATCGACCCCCGGCGTTTTTTTTTGTGCATACCCGGTGGTATCGCCTGCGGATTCGCCGCGTGCCCGCGACATGCGCTATAGCGCACATCCCGATGGGCGAGGCGTTCATTTACAATACGGGTCACTTCGGCACGGCTCGTGCTGCGGCGCAGCATGGCGGCCGGTGCCGGCGCCTTCTTCGCAACTGCCAAGAGACTCTTTCATGAGATTGATTGCCTGGGTGATCCGTGTGCTGGTATTCGTGTTGCTGCTCGTGCTTGCGCTCGCCAACACGCAAACCACAACGTTGAACTTTCTTGCCGGGTACGCGTGGCAGGCTCCGCTGATCTTGATCGGCCTCGCATTCTTCGTGGTGGGGTTGCTGGCCGGGCTGCTTTCGGCGCTGCCGGGCCTGTTCCGGCTGCGTATGGAGAATGGCCGCCTGAAGCGCGATCTGCGGGTGGCGCGCGAGACGCCGTCGCCGGTTGTCGAGCCGCCGCTGCCGCCGCTCATCTGACGCCATCGTTTCGCCGTGCGCCCGCAAGGCGTGCGGCTTGTGTCCCGCTTACACCGTCGCTCGCATGGATCTCGATTTCTGGTGGCTTCTCGTCATTCCCGTCGCTTTCGCGCTCGGCTGGATGGCGTCGCGCTACGACCTCAAGGCGCTTTTGTCCGAAAGCGCCAACCTGCCGCGCTCCTATTTCCGCGGCCTGAATTTCCTGCTCAACGAACAGCCGGACAAGGCCATCGATGCGTTCATCGAAGTCGCCAAGCTCGATCCCGAAACGGTCGAGCTGCACTTCGCGCTCGGCAACCTGTTCCGCCGCCGCGGCGAGACCGACCGCGCCATCCGCGTGCACCAGAATCTGCTTTCGCGCCCGGACCTGCCGGTGAACGAGCGCGATCACGCGCTCTATGAACTCGGCCAGGATTATCTGAAGGCGGGCATGCTTGATCGCGCGGAAGAGACCTTCGTCTCGCTGCAATCGGGCGACTATGCGCTGGGCGCCCAGCGGGCACTGCTCACGATCTACGGCATCGAGAAGGACTGGAACCGCTCGATCGATACCGCGCGCCAGCTCGAAACCATGGGCGCGGGTTCGCTCGACGTCGAAATCGCCCAGTTCCATTGCGAGCTGGCGCAGGAAGCGCTACAGCAGAAGAAGCCCGACGAAGCGCGGCGCCAGCTCGAGCTCGCGCTCAAGGCGAATCCTCAGAATGTGCGCGCGACGATCCTTGGCGGCGACGCCGACGCGGCGGGTGGCGACTGGGAGGCGGCGCTCGACCGGTGGCGCGGCGTGGAGGAGCAGAATCCCGCGTATCTGCCGCTCGTCGCCGAGAAGGTCATGAAAGCCTACGAATCGCTCGGCCGCGCGGAAGAGGGCGCGCAATTGCTGACCACGTGGGTCGATACGTATCCGTCGAACGATCTGCTCGACGTCGCCTACAAGTACGTTGCGGCGCTGCGTGGCGGCGACGCGGCGCACGCGCTTGCGCGCACGCAGATGCAGAAGGCACCGAATCTCGCCGGCATGGCGCGTCTGCTCGAAGCGCAGCAGGCCACGGCAGAGGAGCCGCGCAACAGCGAGCTCCAGTTGATGCGCTCGCTCCTGCAGCAGCGCACCAAAAATTTGCCACGCTACACGTGCCAGAATTGCGGCTTCCGGGCGCGCCTCTTCTACTGGCAGTGCCCGGGGTGCAGCGGCTGGGAAACCTACGCGCCGCGCCGCGTCGAGCCGATCCCCGCGTCGAGCTGAGCGTCCGGCGTTCGTCCGCGGGCCGTATGCAGGCGGGGCGGCGCCGCAACACAACACAGAATCTCTCACCGGAGCGCGTATGAAAATCACCATTGTCGGCACCGGCTACGTCGGCCTCGTCACCGGGGCGTGCCTTGCCGAGATCGGTCACGACGTGTTCTGCCTCGACGTCGATCCGCGCAAGATCGACATCCTGAATGGCGGTGGCGTGCCCATCCACGAACCGGGCCTGCTCGAGCTCATTGCGCGCAACCGTGCGGCGGGCCGCATCACGTTTTCCACCGACGTCGCCGCGAGCGTCGCGCACGGCGAGGTGCAGTTCATCGCCGTGGGGACGCCGCCCGACGAGGACGGCTCCGCCGACCTGCAATACGTGCTCGAAGCGGCGCGCAACATCGGCCGCCACATGAGCGCCTTCAAGGTGATCGTGGACAAGTCGACCGTGCCCGTGGGCACCGCGCAGCGCGTTCACGCCGTGCTCGGCGAGGAACTCGCGAGGCGCGGCCTGGCGGGCAGCGCGGAGCATCGCTACTCGGTTGTCTCGAATCCCGAGTTCCTGAAGGAAGGCGCGGCCGTCGACGACTTCATGCGGCCCGACCGCATCATCATCGGTATCGACGAAGACGAGAACGGCGGCCTCGCGCGCGAGAAGATGAAGCGCCTCTATGCGCCGTTCAACCGCAATCACGAGCGCACGATCTACATGGACGTGCGTTCCGCCGAGTTCACGAAGTACGCGGCCAACGCCATGCTCGCCACGCGCATTTCGTTCATGAACGAAATGGCCAACCTCGCCGATCGCGTAGGCGCCGATATCGAGTCGGTGCGTCGCGGCATTGGCTCTGATCCGCGCATCGGCTATCACTTCCTCTATGCCGGCTGCGGCTACGGCGGCTCGTGCTTTCCGAAGGACGTGCAGGCGCTGATCCGCACCGCAGCGGAATCGGGCCAGAATCTGCGCATTCTCGAAGCCGTCGAGGACGTGAACCACGGGCAGAAGGAAGTGCTGGTGCGCAAGATCGTCGGCGCATTCGGGGACGATCTTTCCGGCCGGCGCTTCGCGGTCTGGGGGCTCGCATTCAAGCCGAACACGGACGACATGCGCGAGGCGTCGAGCCGTCGCCTGATTGCCGAGCTGCTCGCGCGCGGCGCGGCGGTGACGGCCTACGATCCGGTTGCGACCGACGAGGCGCGCCGCGTGTTCGGACTCGATCTCGCACACGTGCCGGAACTGCTCGCGCGGCTGACGTTTGCAACGGGTCCCGAAGAGACGGTCGTGGGGGCCGACGCGCTCGTGATCGTTACCGAATGGACCGTTTTCAAGGCGCCGGACTTCGCCTACCTGAAGTCCGTGCTCAAGTCGCCGTTTATTTTCGACGGCCGCAATCTCTACGAGCCGGACGCGATGGCGGAACTCGGCATTGACTACTATTCGATTGGGCGACCCCATGTCAAGCTCGCAACCGATGCAACTCCCACGGTCTGATTCCACGGAGAAGGGCGTCGCGACGCCCGCGCCTGCCGTCGAGCACGTGCCGCGCGAGCGCTTCGCCGCCGCGCGCGTGCTCGTGGTGGGCGACGTGATGCTCGACCGTTACTGGTTCGGCGACGTCAACCGCATTTCACCCGAAGCGCCGGTGCCGGTCGTGCACGTGCAGCGCCAGGAGGATCGCCTGGGCGGCGCGGCGAACGTTGCGCGCAACGCCACCGCGCTCGGCGCGCAAGCGGGCCTGCTCTGCGTGGTCGGCCACGACGAGCCGGGCGAGCGCATCGTCGGACTGCTCGGCGAAAGCGGCGTCAACGCCCATCTCGAACGCGATCCTGCGTTGCCCACCACGATCAAGCTGCGCGTGCTTTCGCGTCAGCAGCAGTTGCTGCGTGTGGACTTCGAAAACACGCCGGCGCACGAAGTGCTGCTCGCAGGCCTCGCGCGCTTCGACGCACTGCTGCCCTCGCACGACGTGATCCTCATGTCCGACTACGCGAAGGGCGGCCTCACGCACGTCACGCAGATGATCGCGAAGGCGCGTGCGGCAGGCAAGGCCGTGCTGGTCGACCCGAAGGGCGACGACTGGGAGCGCTATCGCGGCGCGAGCGTCATCACGCCGAACCGCGCCGAGCTGCGCGAGGTGGTGGGCACGTGGAAGTCCGAAGAGGATCTGCTCGCGCGCGTGACGAAGCTGCGCCGAGAGCTGCAGTTCGATGCGCTGCTGCTGACGCGCTCGGAGGAGGGCATGACGCTCTTCACCGACGACGGCGTGCTGCACGCGGCGGCCGACGCGCGCGAAGTGTATGATGTTTCGGGCGCCGGCGACACGGTGATCGCCACGGTGGCCGTGGCGCTGGGCGCGGGCCTGCCGCTCGTGCAGGGCGTCGCGCTCGCGAACCGTGCGGCCGGCATCGTGGTCGGCAAGCTCGGGACCGCTACCGTCGACTACGACGAACTCTTTCGCTGACGCAGGCACACCATGACTCTTATCGTGACCGGCGCGGCCGGCTTCATCGGCAGCAATATCGTCAAGGCGCTCAACGAGCGCGGCGAGGATCGCATCATCGCCGTCGATAACCTCACGCGCGCCGACAAGTTCAAAAATCTGGTCGATTGCGAAATCGACGACTACCTCGACAAGACCGAATTCGTCGAGCGCTTCGCGCGCGGCGACTTCGGTAAAGTGCGCGCGATATTCCACGAAGGCGCCTGTTCGGACACGATGGAGACCGACGGCCGCTACATGATGGACAACAACTTCCGCTACAGCCGCGCGGTGCTCGACGCCTGCCTCGCGCAGCGCGTGCAGTTCCTGTATGCCTCGTCGGCGGCGATCTACGGCGGTTCGAGCCGCTTCGTCGAAGATCGCGAGGTGGAGGCGCCGCTGAACGTCTACGGCTACTCGAAGTTCCTGTTCGACCAGGTGATCCGCCGCGTGCTGCCCACGGCGCAGAGCCAGATTGCGGGCTTTCGCTACTTCAACGTCTATGGTCCGCGCGAAACGCACAAGGGCCGCATGGCGTCGGTGGCGTTCCACAACTTCAACCAGTTCCGCGCCGAAGGCAAAGTGAAGCTGTTCGGCGAGTACAACGGCTATGCGCCGGGCGAGCAGACGCGCGACTTCGTCTCGGTCGAGGACGTCGTGAAGGTCAATCTGTTCTTCTTCGATCATCCCGGGAAGACGGGCATTTTCAATCTGGGCAGCGGCCGTGCGCAACCGTTCAACGACATTGCAAGCACCGTGGTCAACACGTTGCGCGCGATGGAAGGCAAGAACGCGCTGACACTCGGCGAACAGGTGGAGCAAGGTTTGATCGAGTACATTCCGTTCCCCGACGCGTTGCGCGGCAAGTACCAGTGCTTCACGCAGGCCGATCAGACGAAACTGCGCGCAGTAGGCTACGACGCGCCGTTCCTCACGGTGCAGGAAGGCGTCGATCGCTACGTGCGTTGGCTGTCTGGCCAGGTGTAATTCGCACCCGCCGCTCCCTAAACTGGACTCTCACTGCCGGCGACGGTCGCCGGCAGGTCGTTTCAAGGGAGATCCAGCATGTTCAGAAAACTGCTCGCCGCGGCACTCTTCGTTGCCGCAGTCGGCCACGCGTTCGCGGCGGTCGACGTCAACACCGCCAATGAAGACGCGCTGCGCGGCATCAAGGGCATCGGGCCGGCACGCGCGAAGGCCATTCTCGACGAGCGCGGCGCGCACGGGCCGTTCAGGGACGCCTCCGACCTCGGCAAGCGCGTGAAGGGCATGGGCGGCCATACGGTCGAACGTTTGCAGGCCGAAGGATTGTCGGTCGGGCCGGCGAGCGCGCAGGCCGCGCACGGCAACGGTCAGTCGGCACAAACTGCGAAGGCGGCACCGCCTGGACAGCCGGCGGCCGCCGTGACGGTCAAGAAGTAGCCGCCGTCCCGTTCTTCGCTTACGCGCGGTAGCGCCTGACGGTCCCTTCAGGTGGCCACTCAGGTGACGTCGACCCGTGGCCTTGACCCGCGGCCCGGGCCGCGGGTTTTTTGCGCCACCGTGCAATCATCGCAGCGCCACACCACAGCGGCCTCGCCCCTACCGCTGTCAGGGGTCGTCAGCGCCAGGCCACTGCGTGGTTTAGAATCGACGGATCACATCCTACGCGCCATGCCTTGTGCATCGCGCCCGAAACGCAATCTGCCATGCCATACAAGACCATTGAAGACACGATCGGCAACACGCCCCTCGTGCAACTCGTCCGCCTGGTGGACGACGACATCCGCGCGCGCAACAACGTCATCCTGGCCAAGCTGGAGGGCAACAATCCCGCGGGCTCGGTGAAGGATCGTCCGGCGCTCTCGATGATCCGCAAGGCGGAAGAGCGCGGCCGCATCAAGCCCGGCGACACGCTCATCGAGGCCACGAGCGGCAACACCGGCATCGCGCTCGCGATGGCAGCGGCGATTCGCGGCTACAAGATGCTGCTCATCATGCCGGAGGATCTCTCGGTCGAGCGCCGCCAGAGCATGGCTGCCTACGGCGCGCAGATCCTGCTCACGCCGGTCAAGGGCGGCATGGAGTACGCGCGCGATCTCGCCGAGCAGATGCAGCGCGACGGCAAGGGCATCATCCTCGACCAGTTCGCGAACCCGGACAACCCGCTTGCCCACTACGAGGCCACCGGTCCGGAAATCTGGAACGAGACCGAGGGCCGCATCACGCACTTCGTGTCGTCGATGGGCACGACCGGCACGATCATGGGCACGTCGCAGTTTCTGAAGGAAAAGAATCCGGCCATCGAGATCGTCGGGGCGCAGCCGGAAGAAGGTTCGCGCATTCCGGGCATCCGCAAGTGGCCGGAGGCATACCTGCCGAAAATCTTCGACCGCAGCCGCGTCGATCGCACCGAGAACGTGAGCCAGGCCGCCGCCGAGACCATGGCGCGGCGCCTCGCTTCCGTCGAAGGCATTTTCGCGGGGATATCGTCGGGCGGCGCGTGCGAGGTGGCGATGCGCATTGCACGTCAGGTCGAGAACGCGACCATCGTGTTCATTGTCTGCGATCGTGGCGACCGTTATCTTTCGACTGGCGTGTTCCCGGCCTGAGCGGCGTCGTGACGCGCGGGTGGCGCGCCGCTCAGGAAAAGCGGGGGGCCACCCCTGGATCGATGTTTACTGCTGATCGCCGGGAGCGGGCGCCATACCCGGCGCGGCAGGGCCACCCGATCCACCCGGGCTACCCGATCCGCTATTACCTGGCCCGCTGCCCACACCGGGCTGCGTCGCCAGCATCTGCGCCTTCACGCGCATCCCCAACTGATACACCGCAAGCGCATAGAAGAAGCTGCGGTTGTAACGCGTCAGCACGTAGAAGTTCTTCAGCCCGAGCATGTACTGAGTGGGCCGCCCCGGCGTCGGCAGATCGACGACCGTGACCGGCGTGCCCGCTTCGGCCGCGATGTCCACGCTCGGCTCGCCGAGCACTAGCCCCGAGCGCAGCAACTGTTCGAGCGGCCAGTGCGGTTCCGGCTGCCCGTCGGCGGCGGCCTGCGCGATACCTTGGCTACCCGCATCGCCGGCGATCTGCCAGACCACCGGACGGCCCGATTCCCAGCCGTTCTGCCGCAGATAGTTGGCGACGCTGCCGATTGCGTCGGCCGGGCTCGTGCGCAGGTCGATATGGTTATTGCCGTCGTAGTCCACCGCATACTGCACGATGCTGCTCGGCAGGAACTGCGGAATGCCGATTGCGCCCGTGTAGGAACCCAGCACCGAGGTCGGATCGATCTGCGCGCCGCGCGTCCACACCAGATAGTCTTCAAGATTCTTGCGGAACGTTGCTTCGCGGTCGGCGCGGTTCGGCGTGTTCGGGTAGTCGAACGCAAGCGTCGTCAGCGCGTCGAGCGCGCGGAAGTTGCCCATGTAGCGGCCGTAGATCGTCTCGACGCCGATAATGCCGACGATCACCTCCGGCGGCACGCCGAACTCGTCGGCGGCGCGCTGCAGCGTGGCTGCGTTTTCGCGCCAGAACTTCACGCCCGCATTGATGCGCACGGGATCGAGAAAGCGCGCCTGGTAGACGCGCCAGTTCTTGATGCCCGGCGTGGGCGAGGGGGTGACGAGCTTCACCGCCGTCGCCGAATAGCTCACGCCCGCGAACAGCGCGTGCAGCGCGGTCGGGTCGAAGTCGTAGCGCGCCACCATGTCGTTGATGAATCCGTCGACATCCGGGTTGTTCGCATAACGCTGCGGGATGATTTCCTCTTCGAACGTCTGGCCCTGCTGCGTGGGCGCCTGGGGCTGCGCCTGCGTGACGGTGAGCGGGGCCTGGGGCGCTTGGGGTACCTGTGGCGCTGCCGTCTGGGCACGCGCCGTGCCGGTCCACAGCGGCAGCGCGGCGCTGAGCGCGAGGGCGAAAGTCGTGATGCGCAGGCGGCCGGATGCGGACAGAGCGGACTTGAGCGTCATGGGAAGCGGAAAGGTGGGAGCGAAGAGTGAAAGGGGCACGGGGCAGTATACCCGAGCGCCCCGCCGGAATTGGCGCTCCGGCGTGCCGGGTCGGCGCTTTCGCACGGAGTCCCTGTGGTAACGTGATGACTGATTGCGTGCTTTTCCGGCGCGCCCCAAGGATGGAGACCCGCGGCGACGTGCATGCCGCGGCAAGCACGACATATGACGACCGGATTCTTTACGCACCCAGACTGCCTGCTGCATGAAATGGGCGACTGGCATCCCGAATGCCCGGCGCGCCTGCAGGCCATCGAAGACCAGTTGATCGCGGGCCGCATCGACACGCTGATCGAGCGCGACGAGTCGGCTCCGCTCGCCGAAGTGTCAGCGCTGCTGCGCGTGCACACGCAGGCGCATATCGACTTCATCCGCAATACGTCACCGCAAGAAGGGTATGCGGAGATCGATCCCGATACGTCGATGAATCCGCACACGTGGCAGGCTGCGCTGCGCGCCGCGGGCGCGGCGCTTGCCGCCACCGACGCCGTGATCGCGGGGCGCTACGAAAACGCGTTCTGCAGCATCCGGCCGCCGGGCCATCACGCGGAACCCGCGCGCGCAATGGGTTTTTGCTTCTTCAATAACGTCGCGGTCGCGGCGCGGCACGCGCTGGAGGTGCACGGCCTCGAGCGCGTCGCGATCATCGATTTCGACGTACACCACGGAAACGGCACGGAGGCGGCCTTTGCGGGCGACTCGCGCGTGCTGATGTGCAGCTTTTTCCAGCATCCGTTCTACCCGTTCTCGGGTGCGGATCACCCGATGCCGAACATGGTCAACTTGCCGATGGCCGCACGCACGAAGGGCATGGAAGTGCGCGAGGCCATCGACCTGATGTGGCTGCCGCGCCTGCACGAATTCAAGCCGGAGATGCTGTTCATTTCGGCAGGCTTCGACGCGCATCGCGAGGACGACCTCGGCAACATGGGCCTCGTCGAGGACGACTTCGCGTGGATCACCGAGCAGGTCCGCGCGATCGCCCAACGCTATGCGAAGGGGCGCATCGTGAGCTGCCTCGAAGGCGGCTATAACCTCTCGGCGCTCGGGCGCAGCGTGGTCGCGCATCTGCGCGCGCTCGCCGATCTGTGAAATCGCCGCGCATCGCCGTGCCGTGTTGCCGTATTGCCGTGTCGCTTTGTCATGCCTCGTGACACGCATCGAGCCTGAAGGAGAGTGTGCATGAGCGTTCAACCGTCCGTCCCGGCCACCGGTGCCGAATCGTCGCTAATCGAAGTGACGCACGATGCCTGGGGTGTGCCGGGCGTCGTGCGTGTCACGCTGAACCGGCCCGATGCGTTCAACGCGCTCTCCGAGGCGCTCATCGACGCGCTGCAGGAACAGCTTTCGGCGCTGGCAAAGTCGCCGGCGCGCGTGGTCGTCATCGCCGGTGCGGGCCGCGCGTTCTGCGCCGGGCACGATCTCAAGGAAATGCGGGCGGCCCCTTCGCGCGAGTACTACGCGCAGCTATTCGCGCGCTGCACGAAGCTGATGCTGACGATCCAGAAAATGCCGCAGCCCGTGATCGCGCGCGTGCACGGCGTCGCGACGGCGGCCGGCTGCCAGCTCGTGGCGATGTGCGATCTGGCCGTCGCTGCCGACACGGCACGCTTCGCCGTATCGGGCATCAACCTCGGTCTCTTCTGCTCGACGCCCGCGGTGCCGCTTACGCGCAACGTTTCGCGCAAGGCGGCGTTCGAGATGCTGATGACGGGAGAATTCATCGATGCCGTCGCTGCACAGCGCGAGGGGCTCGTGAACCGCGTGGTTGCGCCGGAAGAACTCGACGCGGCGGTGACGGCGCTGGCCGCAAGCATTTGCGCCAAGCCACGCGAAGCGGTCGTGGCCGGCAAGGGGCTCTTCTACCGGCAGCTCGAAATGGGCATCGAGGCCGCGTACCAGTTGGCGGGCCAGACGATGGCCTGCAACATGATGACCGACCCCGCGCTCGATGGCGTGCAGGCTTTCATCGAGCGCCGCGGGGTGAAGTGAGGTCAGGCTTCAGCGGGCGCCGCCGTCGTGCCCGCGTTGTGCGCCTTTATCCAGTCGATCGCGGCGTCGATCACGCGTTCGCGTTCGAGGTCGTTGAGCGTCTCGTGATAATTCCCTTCGTAGAGCGTGAGCGTGCGGTCGGGCGAGCCCACATGGGGGCCGAACGCGCGGCTGCCGTCGGGTTCGGTGAGCTTGTCGGCGGTGCCGTGCCAGATCAGCACCGGCAGGCGCAATTCCGCGCGGCCGGCTTCGATACGCCGCATCGCGTTGAGCACTTCGGCTCCTGTACGCGCCGGAATCGGGCCGTGATGGACGAGCGGGTCGGCACGGTTCGCCTCGACCACGCGCGCGTCGCGCGCGAGCAGGGCAGCATCGATCTTCATTGCGGGAAAGCGCGGCCAGATCGCGCTCATCACGCGGCTCGCGGCAATCATCCATGACGGTACGTCGCGGCCGGGCGCCAGCGCCGGGCTCGACAGCAACAGGCCCGCGAGCGGCACGCCGCCATGCGGCGCGCGTTCGATCGCATAAAGCGCCGCAATGGCGCCGCCCATGCTGTGCCCCATCAGGAAGAGCGGGGTGCCTTGCCGGGCGCAGGCATCGCCCGCGTGGGCGACGAGGGCATACGCATCGTTCAGGTATTCGTCGAAGTGCGCGACCCACGCGCGAGGGCCGCTTGCACGGCCGTGGCCGCGCAGGTCGATCGCATAGACGTCGATGCCCGCGGCGTTCATGGCGGCAGCGAATGCCGCGTAGCGGCCCGCATGTTCGGCCAGGCCATGCAGCAGCGCGATCGCGGCCACCGGCGGCGTGGCGGTCGTGCGCCAGACGTAGAGAGGCAGCGTCGCGCCGTCGGGCGCATGCAGTGTCGAGGTTTCGGGAGTCGCGCCGGGTGCGGCATCACGCGCGGCGGCGTCGAACGGCGGGTTTGTCTCCATGGCTCTTCTTGTCCTTTGCGGTGGCTATTGTCGGTATCGTCTGCGCGGTGCGCCGCCCGATCATAGCCGCCGCGCCGCCCCGTTGGGCTCGCGCGGGGCAGCGGCATTCCTCTAATGCAATCCGGTTATGAAAATATCGAAATCAATTATTAAAAGGAATGACGGCCGCCAGGGTAAAATCGCGAGTTGAATTCAGTCCAGCAACGGCGGCTGTTTGCCGGCGCCCGGCGCTTCGGTGATCCCTGCGATCTTTCCGGCGTGCGGTGCGCGGCACGTCCGCCGTTTCGTTTTTCTCCATGATCGAAATACGCAACGTGTCCCAGCGTTTCGCCGGCCCGCAAGGCTGGATCGAGGCGCTGCACAACGTCAATCTGACCATCCCTCCGGGCGAAGTGTTCGGTATCATCGGGCGCAGCGGCGCGGGCAAGAGTACGCTCGTGCGCACCATCAATCTGCTCACGCGCCCTACCGAAGGCGATATCGTCGTCAACGGCCATACGCTCACGTCGCTCTCGCCCGCCGCGCTGCGCGAAGCGCGGCGCGAGATCGGCATGATCTTCCAGCACTTCAATCTGCTCTCGTCGCACACCGTGTTCGACAACGTGGCGCTGCCGCTCGAACTCGCGGGCATGAAGCGCGCGCAGATCGAGGAGACGGTGCTGCCGCTCCTCGAACTCGTGGGCCTCGCGGCGCAGAAGGATCGCTACCCGTCGCAGATCAGCGGCGGCCAGAAGCAGCGCGTGGGCATTGCGCGCGCGCTGGCGAGCAAGCCGAAGGTGCTGCTCTCCGACGAAGCCACGTCCGCGCTCGACCCTGAAACCACGCGGGCGATCCTCGACCTGCTGCGCAAGATCAATCGCGAGCTGAACCTCACGATCGTGATGATCACGCACCAGATGGAGGTGATCAAACAGGTCTGCGACCGCGTTGCCGTGCTCGATGCCGGCCGCGTGGTCGAAACCGGCCCCGTGATCGACGTGTTCCTGCAGCCGCGCCACGAAGTGACGCGCGCGCTGCTCGGCGACGTGATCGCGCAGGAACTGCCGCCCGCGCTCAAGGCGCGCGTGACCGAACGGCTCGCGAAGGGCAGCGGCCATCTGCTGCGCCTGGCTTTCAAGGGTACGGGCGTGGATCAGCCGGTGCTCTCGGAGACGATTCGCCGCTTCGAACTCGATTTCAACATCCTGCATGGCCAGATCGACGAGATCCAGGGGCAGGCGTTCGGCTCGCTCGCGGTGCTGGCCGGCGGCGATCCGGCCAGGGTGGCGCAGGCCGTGGCCTGGCTGCGCGAGCAAGGCGTGGTGGTGGAGGAACTGTCCCATGTGGAGTGAAATGTTCGACATGTTCGTCCAGTCGTTCTGGGAAACGCTCGTCATGGTGGGCATCTCGGGCGTCGTGGGCGCGGCCGTCGGTCTCCCGCTCGGCGTGCTGCTCTATCTGACCGATCGGGACGGCGTGCTGCAGAGTCTCGCCGTCAATCGCGTAATGGGTGCGATCGTGAACGCCGTGCGCTCGGTGCCGTTCATCATCCTGCTCGTTGCCGTGATTCCGTTTACGCGGCTCGTGGTGGGGTCGTCGATCGGCACGGCAGCCGCGGTCGTGCCGCTTACGATTGCCGCCGCGCCATTCATCGCGCGGCTCGTCGAAACGGCGCTGCGCGAAGTCGATCGCGGTCTCATCGAGGCTGCGCAGGCGATGGGCGCGAGCACGAGCCAGATCGTCTTCAAGGTGCTGCTGCCCGAGTCGCTGCCCGGCGTCGTGGCGGGGCTCACTATCACGTTCATCTCGCTCGTCGGCTATTCGGCGATGGCGGGCGCGATCGGCGGCGGTGGCCTGGGCGATCTCGGCATCCGCTACGGTTACCAGCGTTTCGAGCCGGAGGTCATGCTGATCGTCGTCGTGATCCTGATCGTGTTCGTGCAACTCGTGCAGTCGCTCGGCGACTGGCTCGTGCGGCGCCTGAGTCACAAGTGAACGACAACCAGGGCGGGAGGCCATGGATCTCCCGTTTAGAGAAATTCGTCGGAACCCGGGGTTGTAGCCCGGGTTTTTTCCACCGTAAAATAGCACGATCGTTCGCTGTCGCGCAAAAGCGGTAGCTGTGAAAAGTGCGGGCGGCAGAGGCGCACGGCGAGGCGCTCGCTATAATGTCCGCCAGGTTGACGTATTCGTAACTTCGGAGCATGTGAATGAAAATCCTTGTGCCAGTCAAGCGCGTAGTCGATTACAACGTCAAGGTCCGTGTGAAGTCGGACGGCACGGGCGTCGATATCGCCAATGTGAAGATGTCGATGAACCCGTTCGACGAGATTGCGGTGGAAGAAGCGGTACGTCTGAAGGAAGCGGGCGTGGCGACCGAGGTGGTGG